>NZ_JBHWIY010000018.1:0-38579 GCF_042731715.1 Streptomyces sp. NPDC059832
CACCGTCAGGTCATCGGCGAAATGCCGGTCACCAGTGGCGTCGGGCACGTACTTCACACAGACAACGATCCTCAAGCTCACGCCGGCTCTCCTACTGCATCGTCATTTCCGGGGCTGCCTTGTTGCTCGCAGCATAGGCGCCTGATGGGGCGGATTCCGGTCGGGGCGACCGACGCCCCGACCGGAAATATTACTAGCCAGT
Organism: Streptomyces sp. NPDC059832; assembly: GCF_042731715.1. NCBI lineage: Bacteria > Bacillati > Actinomycetota > Actinomycetes > Kitasatosporales > Streptomycetaceae > Streptomyces > Streptomyces sp. NPDC059832. The sequence continues at coordinate 203 of NZ_JBHWIY010000018.1, forward strand.
ACACCCAGTGGATCACCCATGAGCAAGCGCTTGGAGCTGTGATATGCCCAACGTACTGCGCCCAAGTGCCGTCTGGGCGCTGTCAGTCCCGCAGAGCGTTGAAACGGCCCTGGTGATAGATCAGCGGACGACCGCCTCCGGCCGGATCGCCGACCACGGCCTGCGCGATCACGATCCGGTGGTCCCCCGCCGGGACCCGGGCGACCACGCGGCAGACCAGCCACGCCAGTACGCCGTCGAGCACCGGCACTCCTTCGGGCCCACTGCGCCAATAGGTGGACGGGCCGAACCGGTCGGCGCCGCTGCGGGCGAAGGTGGCGGCCAGCTCCTGCTGATGCTCGCCGAGTATGTGGACGCCGATGTGCTCGGCCTCGGCCATGACCGGCCAGCTGGAGGACGAGGTGCCGACCCCGAAGGAGAGCAGCGGCGGCTCGGCGGCGACGGAGTTGAGGGAGGTGGCGGTGAAGCCGACCGGCCGGTCGCCGGCGGCGGTGATCACGGCCACACCGGCGGCGTGCTGCCGGAAGACCGAGCGGAGAAGTTCGGGGGAAGCCTGGCGCGGGGTACCGAGCTCGGGCGAAGCCGTCATGGACATGTCCTTCTGCGGAAGAGGCGTACGGGGCCGTGGTTGCTCAGGCACCCGGACAGCGCGCACTCGCGTTGCGGGCGAGATCCACGTGGACCCGGCCGTAGAGAAGGAGTTCCGGCGGCATAACGTCAGACTGACGATGCGTGGTGGGTGCAGTCAAGAGTGTTCCGCAATGTGGGAGATGCGTCACGGTCCGTCACATCGCCTGCCCCAGCGCGGCGACCACGTCGACGGTGCGCGGCTGCCCGACGGCCCGGCGGACGATCCGGCCGGCGGCGTCGAGGACCAGAACGGTCGGCGTCCGGCTGATCCCCAGCTCCCGCACCAGAGTGAGATGCGCCTCGGCATCGATCTCGACATGGGCCACGCCGTCCACCATGCGCGCCACCTCGACGAGCGTGCGGCGGGTCGCCCGGCAGGGCTGACAGAACGCGCTGGAGAACTGCACGAGGGTTGCCCGCTCCCCCAGTTGCGCGCCGAGCCGGGCCGCGTCCAGCGGTCCCCCATGTGTCTGCCCGTCCACCCTCGGCCTCCTGTCAGAGCTCATCGCAAGAGGTCAGCGCCACCGGCCCGCGAGACATTCCCGGAGGTTCCACGTGACGAGAATCTCGCGCCCCGAGCCCTCGGAGACTGGCCACCGCGTCGCGCATGGGGCACGATCGGCGCAATGCCGCAAACCTACGGCTGCGTAACTTCCGCCGGGAGAACCCTCCTCAGGCGCTGAAGAAGGGTCTTCCCCAGATGGCAGAACTCGTCTATCGGCCGGTCATCGGCGCCGCTCGTACGTTTTTCAAGGCGCTTGACCTGAAGATCGACACCCAGGGTTCCGAGCACATCCCGAAGACCGGTGGCGCGGTACTGGTAAGCAACCACATCAGCTATCTCGACTTCATCTTCACCGGGCTCGCGGCCCTGCCGCAGAAGCGGCTCGTCCGCTTCATGGCGAAGGAATCGGTCTTCCGGCACAAGGTCTCCGGACCGCTGATGCGCGGCATGAAGCACATCCCCGTCGACCGCAAGCAGGGCGAGGACGCGTATGCGCACGCGCTCGCCTCGCTGCGCTCCGGCGAGATCGTCGGCGTGTTCCCCGAGGCCACCATCTCGGAGTCGTTCACGCTGAAGAGCTTCAAGTCGGGCGCCGCCCGGCTGGCCCAGGAGGCCGGCGTGCCGCTGATCCCGATGGCGCTGTGGGGGACGCAGCGGCTGTGGACCAAGGGCCGGCCGCGCAATTTCAAGCGCGACCACGTGCCGGTGACGATCCGGGTCGGCGAGCCCGTGGAGGCACCTACCGACCAGTACGCCGGCGCGATCACCCGGCGGCTGCGGGAGCGGGTCCAGGAGCTCCTGGAGGCGGCCCAGCGCGCCTATCCCGTGCGCCCGAAGGACGCGAGCGACACCTGGTGGGTGCCCGCGCACCTCGGCGGTACGGCCCCGACCCCCGCCGAGGTGCGGGAGAAGAGCTGACGCGGCCGGTCCGCGGTCACGGCCGAAACGTCACTCCGGGGTGCGGACGGTGATCCGCGCTCCGGGGTGCGGCCGCCCGGTTCAGAGCACCGCGGGAAGGGTGCGCCACAGCTGCGGGCGGTTCTCGGCGGACCGCAGGCCGCGCAGGACCGCCGGATGCGGCGCCGCGTAGAGGACCGGGTAGTCCACTTCTCCGGCCTCCGGGCGGCCGGGATGCCCGCCGCGCGCAGGAGGGCTGCCAGGGCGTGCGACTTGGCATGGCAGATGCCGTTGCGCGTCGCGAGGACGTCGGAGGCGCGCCAGGCGACCCGCATGTCGCCGGAATCGGCGGAGTGCACGACGCTGTCGCGTACCAGGGCATAGGCGGCGGCCGCGTACGTGTATGCGTCGGTGGTGGCGCCGCGGAGCTCGGCGGCCGTCTCCCGCACCAGCGGGTGCTCGTGGTCGATGGCCTCGTCGGCGGCGAGATAGGCGGAAAGCTGCGGGACCTGCTGGATCAGCTCCATGGCCGCCGAGCGTAAGTATGCGACCGACCGGGCGTCAATGACTTTCCGGTCGGTCGCATACTTATTCGGCTTTGGCTACTTCGCCATTTCTTCCTTCAGGGCGAGGACGAACGCGTCGACGTCGTCCTCCGAGGTGTCGAAGGCGCACATCCAGCGCACATCGCCGGCCGCCTCGTCCCAGAAGTAGAAGCGGAAGCGCTTCTGCAGCCGCTCGCTCACCTCGTGGGGCAGCCGGGCGAATACGGCGTTGGCCTGGACCGGGTGGAGGATCTCCACACCGTCCACCGCGCGCACACCCTCGGCGAGCCGCTGGGCCATCGCGTTGGCATGCCGGGCGTTGCGCAGCCAGAGGTCCCCGGCGAGCAGCGCCTCCAGCTGTACGGAGACGAAGCGCATCTTCGACGCGAGCTGCATCGACAGCTTGCGCAGGTGCTTCATGGCCCGGACGGCGTCCGGGTTCAGGACGACCACGGCCTCGCCGAAGATCGCCCCGTTCTTCGTGCCGCCGAAGGACAGCACGTCGACGCCGACGGTGTTGGTGAACGTACGCATCGGTACGTCCAGCGACGCCGCGGCGTTGGCTATCCGGGCCCCGTCCAGATGGACCTTCATGCCGAGTCCGTGGGCGTGGTCGCAGATGGCGCGGATCTCGTCGGGTGTGTAGACCGTGCCCAGCTCGGTGTTCTGGGCGATCGAGACGACCTGCGGCATGGCGCGGTGCTCGTCGTCCCAGCCGTACGCCTGCCGGTCGATGAGCTCGGGGGTGAGCTTGCCGTCCGGGGTGGGCACGGTGAGCAGCTTGAGGCCGCCCACCCGCTCCGGGGCGCCGCCCTCGTCCACATTGATATGGGCGGACTCGGCGCAGATCACCGCGCCCCAGCGGTCGGTCATCGCCTGGAGGGAGACGACGTTGGCGCCGGTTCCGTTGAACACCGGGAAGGCTTCGGCGGTGGGGCCGAAGTGACTATGCATGACGCGCTGGAGGTGCTCGGTGTACTCGTCCTCCCCGTAGGCGATCTGGTGACCGCCGTTGGCAAGGGCGAGAGCCGCGAGGATCTCCGGGTGCGTGCCCGCGTAGTTGTCGCTGGCGAAACCGCGGATCTGCGGGTCGTGGTGGCGCCGCGCGTCGGTCCTTACGGTTGTGGGGTCAGCCACAGGCGCTTTCCGTTCACTTCCGGGGCGGGCCGGTCCCAGACGCCGGCGATGGCATCGGCCAGCTCCTTGACGTCGGTGAAGCCCGCGAATTTCGCATTCGGGCGCTCGGCGCGCATCGCGTCGTGCACCAGTGCCTTGACGATCAGGATCGCAGCCGCGGTCCTCGGCCCTTCGTCGCCCCCCGCCTTGCGGAACGCGTCCGCGAGCGCGAGCGTCCAGGCCTCGGCCGCCGCCTTCGACGCGGCATAGGCCGCGTTTCCCGCGGTGGGCTTGCTCGCCCCGGCCGCGCTGATCAGCACATAGCGGCCCCGGTCGCTGCGCTGGAGACCTTCCTGGAAGGCCAGCGAGGTGTGCTGGACCGTGCGGATCAGCAGCTTCTCCAGCAGGTTCCAGTCGGCGAGGTCGGTCTCGGCGAAGCTCGCGCTGCCGCGCCAGCCGCCGACGAGGTGGACCAGACCGTCGATCCGGCCGAATTCCTTCTCGGTCTTGGCCGCCCATTCGCGGGTGGCACCGAGGTCCAGGAGATCGACCGTGTCACCCGTGACGGTGGCGCCGCCGTGGCCGTAGCGCGCGGCGTCGACCGCCTCGGCCAGGCGGGTGGCGTCCGCGTCGGAGCCGACGACGGTCGCGCCGGCCTCGGCGAGCCTCAGCAGTGCGGCGCGGCCGGCCGGGCCCGCGGCCCCGGCGACCGCGATCACGGCACCTTCGAGAGCGCCGCTCCCGTTGCCCCTGCCGTTTCCGTTCATGGCCACCGCCTCCTCAGACCCGGCGCTCACGCGGCTGCCCGCTCGGCATCCGCGGCGGTGATCCCCTTGGTCGAGGCGATCACGTTCTTCAGCTTCTTGGAGAGCGCCTCATAGAACATGCTCAGGGGAAACTCGTCCGGAAGCACATCGTCGACGAGCTTACGCGGCGGCTGCGAGAGGTCCAGGGCGTCGGGGCCCTTGGCCCAGCGGGAGCCGGGGTGCGGGGCGAGGTAGGTCGAGACCAGGTCGTACGCGGCGAACCAGTGGACGAGCTTGGGGCGGTCGATGCCGTCGCGGTAGAGCTTCTCGATCTCGGCGCAGAGCTGGTTGGTGATCTGCGGGGCCCGGTCCCAGTCGATCTTCAGGGTGTTGTCGGTCCAGCGGACCACGTCGTGCTTGTGGAGGTACGCGAAGAGCAGCTGCCCGCCGAGGCCGTCGTAGTTCCGGACGCGCTCGCCGGTGACGGGGAAGCGGAACATCCGGTCGAACAGCACGGCGTACTGCACGTCACGGCCCTGGGCGAAGCCGTCGGCCTCCAGCTTCACGGCCTCCTTGAAGGCGGTGAGGTCGCAGCGGAGCTCTTCGAGGCCGTACATCCAGAACGGCTGGCGCTGCTTGATCATGAAGGGATCGAAGGGCAGGTCGCCGTGGCTGTGCGTCCGGTCGTGGACCATGTCCCAGAGCACGAAGGCCTGCTCGCAGCGCTGCTGGTCGGCGACCATCTCCCGGATGTCGTCGGGCAGCTCGACGCCGAGCAGTTCGACCGACGCCTCGGTGACCCGGCGGAAGCGGGCCGCCTCGCGGTCGCAGAAGATGCCGCCCCAGCTGAAGCGCTCGGGGGCCTCGCGCACGGCGATGGTCTCCGGGAAGAGCACGGCGGAGTTGGTGTCGTAACCCGAGGTGAAGCCCTCGAAGGTGATGCCGCAGAACAGCGGGTTGTCGTAGCGGGTCGCTTCGAGCTCGGCCAGCCACTCGGGCCAGACCATCCGCAGCACGACCGCTTCGAGGTTGCGGTCCGGGTTGCCGTTCTGCGTGTACATCGCGAAGACGACCAGGTGCTGGAGCCCGTCGGTGCGGTCCTTGGCCGGCTGGAAGGCGAGCAGCGAGTCGAGGAAGTCCGGCACGCCGAAACCGTCCGTGGCCCAGCGATGCAGGTCCGCGGCGAGGGCACGGTGGTACGCGGCGTCGTGCGGCAGCAGCGGGGAGAGCTCCTCGACCGCGGCGATCACGCGGTCGAGCGTCGACCGGGCGGCCTCCGGGGACGGCGCGCCCTCGGCCTCGAAGTCGATGGAACCGTCCTTCGACTGCCAGGGTCGGATCTCCTCCACGGCATTCTTGAGCGCGGGCCAGGCAGGATGATCGACCACCCGCTGGTCCGTAGCTATGCCGCCTGCGGCGGCTTCCTGCACAAGAATTTCCGTCATAACACTTCCTCCACGGGAGAACCTCGCGTTAAGCAACCGTATCCATGTGCGGTTCCTTGGGACAAGTGGGCCCCAGAAAATTATCCTGCCGACCCCCATGGTCACCGCGATTCTTCCTGTGAGGAACGTCTCCGGAAGCCACTTCCATCGACTGGGAGCCCGCCGCGGGTGTCCGCTCACCGCTCCGCTCCGGAGGCCGTTAGGCTGCCGGATTGCCGTAATGCCGTAGTGCCTCGTGGGTAGGAGCCGCACACGGAGGACGCCGTCGACGGAAGCGGGTTGCCTTGTCTTTTCTCACCATCGGACATCGCGGAGTGATGGGTGTCGAGCCGGAGAACACCCTGCGCTCGTTCGTCCACGCCGAACGGGCCGGGATGGACGCGATCGAGCTGGACCTTCATCTGAGCAAGGACGGCGCGCTGGCCGTCATGCACGACGCCGATGTGGACCGTACGACGGACGGCAAGGGGCCGATCAATGAGAAGACCCTGTCCGAACTGCGTGAACTCGATGCCGGGCAGGGCGAGCGGGTGCCGGTCTTCGAGGAGGTGCTCGACGCCGTACGGTCCCCCGTCCAGGCCGAGATCAAGGACGCTGCCGCGGCCCGCGCGCTGGCCGGGGTGATGCTGCGACGCGATCTCACCGACCGGGTCGAGGTGTCCTCGTTCCACGACGAGGCGGTGGCCGAGATCGCCCGGCTGGTGCCGGGGGTACGGACCGTGCTCATCGCGAGCCGCTGGCAGGGCGACGTGGTGGACCGGGCGAAGGCGGTGGGTGCGGCGACGCTGGCACTGAACATCCGCCGTCTCACCCTGGAGGTGACCGAGCAGGCGCACGCCGAGGGGCTGAAGGTCATCGGCTGGGTGGTGAACACCCAGGACCATCTGCGGCTGGCACGCGCCCTGCGGCTGGACGGCGCGACCACCGACTACCCGGAGATCCGCCGCGCCGGCCGCTTCACCGCCTGATCAAGGGCCCTGGAACTGCCGGGTGGGTCAGGCCAGGTCCTTGACGAGCAGTTCGAAGGCGAGATCGTCGCGCTGCGGAACGCCGAAGCGCTCGTCGCCGTACGGGAACGGGCTGAGCTTTCCCGTACGGCGGTAGCCGCGCCGCTCGTACCAGGCGATCAGCTCCTCGCGCACCGAGATCACGGTCATGTGCATCTCGCGCACCCCCCAGCTCTCCCGGACAGTGCGCTCGGCCTCGGCGATGATCACCTTGCCGAGGCCCGCACCCTGCAGTTCCGGACGGACCGCGAACATCCCGAAGTAGGCGGCGTCACCGCGGTGTTCGAGCTGGCAGCAGGCGATGGGCGCACCGTCGCGCTCCACCACGAGCAGTCGGCTGCCGGGCGCTCGAAGAACCTGCCGCACACCGTCCGGGTCCGTCCGCTGCCCCTGCAGGAGGTCCGCCTCGGTGGTCCAGCCGGCCCGGCTGGAGTCCCCGCGGTACGCCGACTCGATCAGCGCCACCAGTGCGGGCACATCGGCGTCGGCCGCGTCGCGGAAGGTCAGCTGTCCCGGATCCTGGGCGGGGGCTGTGTCCATGGCGGTGGCTCTCCGTTTCTCTGCTGCGGACCGTGCCGGAGCAGCGTAACCCGGGTGTCCCGAACTAGATTCGGATCCATGGTTCATGTACTGAGCAGCCGGATCCTGTTGCGCCCGGCCGATCCCGAGCAATCGCGGATCTTCTACGGGGAGTCCCTCGGGCTGCCCGTCTACCGCGAGTTCGGCACCGGCCCCGAGCGGGGCACGGTCTACTTCCTCGGCGGGGGCTTCCTGGAGGTGTCCGGACGGGCCGCCGAGCCTCCGGTGCCCGGTCTCGAACTGTGGATGCAGGTCGCGGACGTGCGGTCGGCGCACCAAGAGCTGTCGGCCCGCGGCGTCGAAGTGCTGCGGGAGCCGGTGCGTGAGCCGTGGGGGCTGGTCGAGATGTGGATCCGCGATCCGGACGGACACCGGATCGTGATGGTGGAAGTACCGGCGGATCATCCGCTGCGATATCGCCCCTGAGGGCTGTCCCCGGGCCCTGTGGGCGGCGACGCCGTCAGTGCGGGGCGCGGCTTCGCTCCGCGCAGTCGACGAGCACGGGCAGGGCCTTCTCCAGGCCACCGTCGTGGTCGGCGAACGGGAGGCGCACGTGGTGGCGGAAGCCGTCCACGGCGGAGAAGGCCGGGCCGGGGACGATCAGTACGCCCGCGCGGCGGGCCAGCTGGGCGGTGGCCTCGGCGTCGGCGCCCGGCATCTCCACCCAGAGGGCGGAGCCCCCGTCGGGCCGTTCCCATCGCCAGCCGGTGTTCCGGTCGCGCAGGAGTCGTTCGGTCTCCGCCAGCCGTTCACGCAGCCGCGAGCGGCGCCTGGTCCGGGCCTCGGGCAGTTGCCGGAGCAGTTTCACGGCCAGCATCTGGTCCACCACCGGGCATGACAGGTCGACGGACTTCTTGATGTCGGCCAGGCGGCGGATGACCGTGGTGGATGCGCGGATCCAGCCCAGCCGGAGGCCGCCCCAGAAGAGCTTGGAGAGGGTGCCGACGGTGGCCGTGGCGGCGGGCGGCAGCAGGCCGGCCAGGGAGACCGGCGCGGCGTCGTGGTGCAGGGACAGTTCGGCGTAGGCGTTGTCCTCCACCGTGTACAGGCCCTGTTCGGCCAGTACGGCGGCCCAGGCACGGCGGGTGGGCTCGTCCATGCCGCGGCCGGTGGGGTTGTGGAGGGACGGCTGCAGATAGACGAGGCGCGGCCGGACATGGCCGGCCAGCCGGGCCAGTGCGCGGGCGCCGTGCGCCCCGTCCGCGGGCAGCGGGACCAGCCGGGCGCCGCGGGCGCGCAGCGCTTCGAGTGCGCCGCGGTAGGTCGGGTCCTCCACGATCACCGTGTCACCGGGCTCGACCAGGCCCTGGGTGATCAGCCAGACGGCCTGCTGGGATCCGGCGGTCACCAGGATCTGTTCCGGAGCTGTGGGCAGGCCCGCCGACCGGTGGTACTCGGCGATGCCCTCGCGCAGCTCGGGCAGCCCGTACGGGAGGTAGCCGTCGCCGGTCAGCGCGGCGGTGAGGTCGCCGGCGGACAGGTCGCCGACCGCCGCCGCGACCGCGGACAGGCCGTCCAGCGCGCCGCTGGACAGGTCGATGCCGCCGTCCCTGGTCCCGAAGCTGGCCAGCCGCCCCTCGGTCGCTGGCTCGCCCATCGCGCCCGAACCCCGCAACCGGGAGCCGCTGCCCTGCCGGCTCTCCAGCCACCCCTCGGCCTCCAGCAGGCCGTACGCGGCGGTCACCGTACTGCGGCTGACCCCCAGCGCCGTCGCCAGGGCGCGCTGCGAGGGCAGCACCGTGCCCGGTGCCACGTCCCCGCGCTGCGCCAGCTCGCGCAGCGCCTCCGCCAGCAGTTGCGGCATCACGCCCGTGCCGTCCTTGGACCACCCGGTCAGCAGGCGGGACAGCCGGGTGGGAGGAATCCGGTCCATGCCCCCCATCATCGCCCGCCGCAGGCCAATTGCCGTCAAGTGGTCTTTGCCGCCCTCCGACGGCTCACACATGATCGGGAGAACGCCGTTGCAAAGGAGCAGGAACATGGCGACCGTGGTGCTCGTCGGGACACTGGACACCAAAGGGGCGGAGTACGCGTGGCTCTCGGCTCGGCTCCGTGAATCGGGATGCGACGTGGTGCTCGTCGATGCCGGGGTGATGCCGTCGCCCGTGGGCACTCCCACGGGCGACATCGACGCCGCCGCCGTGGCGCGCCGCGCCGGGCACGGCCTGGAGGCACTGCGCGCCGCCGGGGACCGCGGTGCGGCAGTGACCGCCATGGCCGAGGGTGTCGAACGGATCGTCGGTGATCTGCACCGCGAGGGACAGCTGCACGCGGTGCTGGCCGTGGCCGGGAGCGGAGGGTCGTTCATCGCCGCACGTGCCATGCAGGCGCTGCCCATCGGCGTTCCGAAGGTGCTGGTGTCCACCATGGCCAGCGGGGACGTGTCGCCGTACGTGGGCAGCAGCGACATCACCATGATGTACAGCGTGGTCGACGTGGCGGGCATCAATTCCGTCTCGTCGCAGATCCTGGGCAACGCGGCGGCCGCGGCGGCCGGCATGGCCATCCACCACGAGCGGAACCTGAAGCGGCCGGAGCCCCAGGGGCGTCCGCTGATCGGCGCCAGCATGTTCGGCGTCACCACTGCCGCGGTCGACGCCGCCCGGCAGCGGCTGGACGAACTCGGCTACGAGGTCCTGGTCTTCCACGCCACCGGTGCGGGCGGCCGGGCACTGGAGAAGCTCGCCGCGGGCGGGTTCCTCGCCGGTGTCCTGGACCTGACCACCACCGAGCTCGCGGACGATCTGGTCGGCGGCGTGCTGAGCGCCGGCCCCGACCGGCTCACCGCGGCAGGCCGGGCGGGCCTGCCGCAGGTGGTCGCGCCCGGCGCGCTGGACATGGTCAACTTCGGCGCCGCCGACACCGTTCCGGAACGCTTCGCCGAACGCCATCTCCTCGTGCACAACCCCACCGTCACGCTGATGCGTACCACGGCCGACGAGATGGCCGAACTCGGCGCCTCCATGGGGCGGAAGCTGGCCTCGGCACACGGCCCGACGGCCGTCCTCTGGCCGCTGGGCGGCGTCTCCGCCGTGGACGCCCCGGGCGGCCCCTTCCGCGACCCGGAGGCCGACGCGGCCGGTCTGGCGTCCCTGCGCACGGCCCTGCGGGGCAGCGCCGTCGATCTGCGTGAGATCGGCGCCCACCTCAACGACCCGTCGTTCGCCGTCGCCGCCGCCGACCACCTCCACCAGCTGATCACCGCCCGGGGCCGTTCGCACCCGAACGTCTGAGCCCCGAGCGTCCGAGCAGCGAGAACACACCGACCGAACAAGGAGCCCATCCGTGAACCGCAAGCAAGCCCTGGCCCGCCTGACCGAGCAGGTCCGGGCCGGCCAGGCCGTCATCGGCGCAGGCGCAGGCACCGGCCTGTCCGCCAAGTGTGCGGAGGCCGGCGGCGTCGATCTGCTGATCATCTACAACTCCGGGCGGTACCGGATGGCCGGCCGGGGTTCGCTGGCGGGTCTGCTGCCCTACGGCGATGCCAACGCCATCGTGCTCGACATGGCGGGCGAGGTCCTGCCCGTGGTGCGGGACGTCCCCGTGCTCGCCGGGGTGTGCGGCACCGACCCGTTCCGGATCATGGGCAACTTCCTCGACCAGCTGAAGGCCGTCGGCTTCACCGGCGTACAGAACTTCCCCACCGTCGGTCTGTACGACGGCAGGTTCCGCGAGAACCTCGAAGAGACCGGCATGGGCTTCGGCCTGGAGATCGACATGATCCGCCAGGCCCACGAACGCGATCTGCTCACCGCGCCCTACGTGTTCGACCCCGAGCAGGCCGCCGAAATGGCGCGGGTGGGTGCCGATGTGCTCGTCCCGCACGTGGGGCTGACCACCAAGGGGTCCATCGGCGCCTCGACCGCGCTCACCCTCGATCAGGCCGCCGCCGCCGTGCAGGACATGCACGACGCGGCCAAGCGCGTCAATCCCGACATCATCGTGCTCTGCCACGGCGGGCCGATAGCCGAACCCGAGGACGCCCGTTACGTCCTGGACCACACCTCCGGGATCGCCGGTTTCTTCGGCGCCTCGTCCATGGAACGGCTGCCCACGGAGCGCGCCATCACCGAGCAGGCACGCGCCTTCAAGTCCCTCACGCTCGGCTGACGAGGGGGCGGAAGCACAGCGCGCGGCGGGAACACTCCCTCCGCGCGCTCCCCTTGTACCTCAGTGCGCCGCGTACGACGGTCCCTGTCCGGGCATCGATCTGGAGCGTGCGGCAATTGGGGGAGGTGCGCTGTGCACGGACCGGCGATGTCGGGCTGGCTGCTGATGGCGTTGTGCGCGACGACGGGTGCGTACTGCCTGCTGCGCACCCGCGGCGAATCCGGGGAGGGACGCAGGACGGCGCGCGCGGAGGCGCTGATGGGTTTCGGCATGGCCGCCATGGCGTTGCCGGCGGCCGTCATGACACCCCCCGCGTGGGCGTGGGCGGTGTACGCGGCGCTGTTCGGCGCGGCTTCGCTGCGGGCGCTGTGGTTCTCCCGCCGCAGCAGGCACCATCTGCACCACCTGGTGGGGTCCTCGGCGATGGTCTACATGGCTCTGACGATGGCACCGGGCGGTGGCTCGGCGCACGGCGGGCACATGGACCACGGGGTCGCGGCGACGGCCGGGGGCGTACCCCTGCTGACCGGACTGCTGCTGGCCTACTACGCGGTGTACGTGCTGCGGTCGGGGGCCCGGTTGATACCGGTGGCCGCCAGCCCCACGGCGGGCGGGGGCGGCGGCCCCGCCGGGAGCGCCTGGGCGAAGCGGCCCGAGCTGGCGCTCGCCTGCCGGCTGACGATGGGCATGGCCATGTTCGCGATGCTGCTCACCCTGTGAGACAGCCGGCCGGGCAAACCGTGGTGTGCGTCACTTGCCGTGCACAGCCATACCCGTGGGTACCGCGCCCCTCATAGGCTGACACCATGTTGGTCTCCCTCGCACTGCTGCTGCTCGGTGCACTGGCCGCCGTCCTGACCCCGCGGCTGATGGCCAGGGCGCGGTGGCCGGAGCGCGAGCCCGTGGTGGCGCTGTGGGTGTGGCAGTGCGTGGTGGCGGGGGTGTTGCTCTCCTTCGCGCTCTCCATGACGTTCAGCGCGGCCGCTGCCTGGCAGGCGGTGCGCGGGCATGTGTTCGCACCGGCTCCGCATGCCGTGGTGGAGGCGTACGCGTTGGGCGGGCACGGACGCTGGTCGGCCGCCATGGCCGTGCTGCTGGCGCTCGGCGGGGTCTGGTCGGCGGTGATGCTGACCCGGGAGATCCACCGGGCCCAGGTCCGTCGTGGGCGACGGCGTGCCGAGTTGCTGGTGCGTGCCCCGCTGATGCCCGGCGAGGAGCCCGGCAGCGGTCGTCTCGTCGTGCTGGAGGGAGAGCGTCCGGATGCCTGGTGGCTGCCGGGTGCCGCGCCTCAACTGGTCATCACCACCACGGCACTCAGGCGCCTGAAAGGCCGTCAGTTGGATGCGGTACTGGCCCATGAGCAGGGGCACGCGAACGCGCGGCACGACTGGCTGTTGCATTGTTCCGGCGCGCTCGCGACCGGGTTTCCGCAGGTGCCGGTGTTCGCGGCCTTCCGCGACGAGATGCACCGGCTGGTCGAACTGGCCGCGGACGATGTGGCCTCGAAGCGTTTCGGACGGCTGACGATCGCCCTGGCCCTGGTGGAACTCAACGAGGACCGGGGCGTGTTCGGCCCCTGCCCGGCTCCGGACGCACAGCTGCCGCTGCGGGTGAACCGGCTGCTGACCCCGGCGGATCGGCTCACCGCGGGCCGTAGGCTCCGGCTGACCGCGGCTGCCGCGCTGGTGCCGGTGGTTCCGCTTCTGGTGGCCTTCATCCCGGGACTCAGTGCGCTGCGATAGCCAGTACCCCCTGCCTTCCGCGAAGATCGCCCCATGCCGTCCCCGCAGCTCTCCCCGCCGGCCCGTTCCCGTTCCCGTGTCACGCCTTTCGGAACGGGTGCGGTCTGCGCGCTTCTCGTACTGATCGTGCTGGTCCTCGTCGCCGTGCGCTGGTCACCGCTGATGACACTGGACCGTTCCGTCGCCACCGCCCTGCACCGCAGGGCGGTGGCCGAGCCCGGCCTGGTTCACGCCAACCGGATTCTGACCGACTGGGCATGGGATCCGTGGACCATGCGCGCCCTGATCGCGGTGGCCGTGGTGGTGCTGTGGTGGCGCGGGGCACGGCTGCTCGCGGTGTGGGTGGCGGCGACGTGCGTGCTGGGCACGCTGCTGCAGCAGGGGCTGAAGTCCGCGGTCGGCCGGGCGCGGCCGAGGTGGCCCGACCCGGTGGACTCCGCGCATTACGCGGCGTTCCCCTCCGGTCACGCGATGACGGCGACGGTGAGCTGCGGTCTGCTGCTCTGGCTGCTGCACCGGTACGGCGCCGGGCCCCGGCTGTGGTGGACGGCGCTGGTCGTGGCGTGCGTCTCGGTCGTCGGGGTGGGCCTGACCCGGCTCTACCTGGGTGTGCACTGGTTGAGCGACGTACTGGGCGGCTGGCTGCTGGGGGCGGCCCTGGTCGGCTTCTCGATCGCCGGATTCGCCCGGTACGAGCGGCGCGGCGGGCCACGCCCGCCCCGTGGTTCCTGAACCCGCCCCATTCCCCCTGGAGGGAAGCGGTCGGCCTTGTCGCACCGCCCCCGCACCGGGGAGGATCTCAGTCATGCAGATCAAGGGTGTGCTCTTCGACTTCTCCGGGACTCTCTTCCGTATCGAATCGGTCCGGTCCTGGTTGCGCGCGGTCCTGGCCGAGCGGGGGGTGACGGTGGGCGAGGCCGACTTCGAGCGGTACGCGAGCGAGCTGGAGGCCGCCGGGGCGCTGCCGGGCGGCCCGCTCCCCCAGCACGTCCCCGCCCGGCTCACCGCCGCGTGGGCCACCCGTGACGAGAGCGCGGAACTGCACCGGGAGGCCTACACCGGACTGGCCCGGCAGGTGGACCTGCCCGATCCCGGACTGTACGACGCGCTGTACGAGCGGCACCGGTCACCCGCCGCCTGGCAGCCGTACCCGGACGCGGCGGAGGTGCTCGGCGCGCTGCACGACAGCGGCGTCCGGATCGGCGTGGTCAGCAACATCGGCTGGAACCTGCGGCCGGTCTTCCGGGCGCACGGCCTGGACGCCCCGGTCGACGCCTACGTCCTGTCGTACGAGCACGGCGTCCAGAAGCCGGACTCACGTCTCTTCCACACGGCCTGCACATTTCTCGGGCTGGATCCGGCGGATGTGGTGATGGTCGGCGACGACCGGCACGCGGACGGCGGGGCCGCGGCACTGGGCTGTGACGTGCGGTTCGTGCACCATCTGCCGGTGTCGGAGCGGCCCGACGGGCTGCGGACGCTCGGACTGGTGCCGGGCGTTGCCTGACAGACATGTGAGAGATGTCCCTGACGCCCAATGGGTCTGATTGTCACATCGGGGCCTTAGCCTGTATCCATGTCCCGTTCTCCGCGCTCCTCCGATTCCACGCGCACCGCCGCCGTGGTGAACAAAGAGATCCGCGACCTGTGGCAGCGCTCGGGCGGCTGCTTGTCCCCGGAGGACGAGGAGCAGTACCAGCGGCTGCTGGTGGAGTGGGCCGCGGCGACGGGCGGCAGCGCCAGGTCCGCCGCCTGACCCGGCTCCCCTCCGCCGGTCCTGTTCCTCGACTCACGCACTCCCGTCGCGCCGCGACGGCCCGAGCACGCCGGGTGAGACGCGCCGCGGCGTCCCGCAGGGCGGGGGACCTGCCCTGCGGGACGCCTGCGGTGCTCGGTGGCGCCGGCTCTGGCCGGCCGGGTGGAGGATCCGGCCGGTCAGCGGTCGAAGTAATCCGGCTGCGTCTGCACATTGAGCTCGTCCAGCCGCACCCGCTTCGCCGGGTCGGTCCGCCGGTCGTCGAGCTTCAGGACGTCGAAGCCCTTGGCGATGTCGTTGGAGTAGATGTAGCCGTTGTAGTAGTACGCCGACCAGGGGCCGGCCGTGGTGACGGCGTCGGTGCTGACCGGTCCGCGCTCGAAGTAGCCGATCTCCTTCGGCTTCGCCGAGTCGGTGAAGTCCCACACCGACACCCCGCCCTGGTACCAGGCCTGGACCATCAGGTCACGGCCCTTGACCGGGATGATCGAACCGTTGTGGGCGACACAGACCTCGGTGTCGGCCTGCGGGCGGTCGATCTTGAAGTAGCTGCGGAAGACCAGCTTGCGGTGGTCGCCCCGGCCGACGATGTCGTAGATGCCGTTGGCACCGCGCTTCGGGCCGATCTCCTCGTTGCAGGTGGCCGCGCCACCGCCGCCGAGCTCATCGGTGAAGACGACCTTGTCCGTCGTCTGGTTGAACGTCGCCGAGTGCCAGAACGCGAAGTTCACATTGTCCTGCACCCGGTCGATGATCTTCGGGTTCTCCGGGTCCTTGATGGAGAACAGCAGGCCGTCCCCCATGCAGGCACCGGCGGCCAGATCCTTCGAGGGCAGCACGGTGATGTCGTGGCACCCGGTGGTCTTGGAGACGCCGGGGTTGTCCGGAGCACCCGGGTTGCCGCCGTCCGGGAAGAGCACCGGGAAGTTCACGACAGCGGCCTTCTCAGGCGCGTTGCGCGGCACCTTGATGACGGAGATCCCGTCGTGCGGCGGCTGGCAGTCGGGGAACGTCACGCTCGGCGAGTACGAGGAGACGTACACGTAGACGTTCTTGCGCTCGGGGACCAGTGTGTGGGTGTGCGATCCGCACGCGGTCTCGACGGCGGCGACGTACTTCGGGTTGCGCTTGTCGCTGATGTCGAAGACCTTCATGCCCTCCCAGGAGGACTTCTCCGTGGCGGGCTGGGTGGTGCTGGTGCAGGAGTTGTCGCTGCGCGAGGAGTCGGTGGACAGGAAGAGCAGGTTGCCCGAGACCGAGATGTCGTTCTGCGAGCCGGGGCAGAGGACCTGTGCGACCGTCCTCGGGGACCTGGGGTTGCTGATGTCGAAGATCCGGAAGCCGTCGTAGTTTCCGGCGAAGGCGTACTTCCCCTGGAAGGCCAGGTCCGTGTTGGTGCCCTTGAGCGCGTCCTTCGGAACGTTGGCCAGATGGGTGATGTTGTCGCTGTGGACGATCTCGTCCACGCCGGGCACTTCGCCGCTGTTGATGGCGGCCGTGGCTTCGGCCTGCTGGGCGGCGGAGACATCGGTTCGGGCCGTGCCCATGTCACCGGGGTCGGGCGTCGCGGTCGCGGGTCCGGCCATCAGCAGAGTGGCCAGCAGGCCGGCGGCGGCCGCCGCCACGCCCAGGTGTCTGCGCCGCACCGGGCTCGTGTGCAACGAAATCACTGCGTCCTCCCATGTATCCGAACGTAGTTGAACGGTTCACGGTCCTCGGCAGTATCGTCCTTCCCATCGTGATCCCAACAGATGGCAACAGAGACGTGATGAAAGTGTCCGGCCACTGCCGTGCGGAAGCGTGCTGAGGGCTGTCCCGTGATCCACCAGGGATTGCGGGACAGCCCTCAGCACGGTCGGCAGCCGCCCATATGGCCATGGAGGTCCGCTTGTTGATCCGCCGTCAGACCATGTGTGTACGCAAATCCGTTCTCGTCGCGGCAGCCGTGTGCGCCGCCCTCACCCTCTCCGCGTGCGATGCGGGAGACGGCGAGAGCCGTACGAAGGCGCAGGCCGGCGGGGGCCCTTCGGTGGTGGCGCCCGGAAAGCCGGGCGAGCCCGCACGGACTCTTTCCGCCGAGGAGGCCGCGAAGGCCGCCGGGGACGGCACCCCCAACTCGGCCGACTACCGCTATGCGCGGATGATGATCCAACACCACGCCCAGGCACTCGAGTTGACCGCGCTCGTCCCGTCCCGCTCCGGGTCCTCCTCGGTCAAGCGGCTCGCCGAGCGCATCACCGCAAGCCAGAAGCCGGAGATCGGCGCCATGGAGGGGTGGCTCGTGCACAACGACGGTGAGAGGCGCACATCCGCCCACGATCACTCGGCGATGCCCGGGATGGCGACCCCCGCTCAGCTGAAGCGGTTGCGCGCGGCGGACGGCGCGGCCTTCGACAAGCTCTTCCTGAAGTTGATGATCACCCACCACCAGGGAGCGATCACAATGGCGACCGAGGTGCTCGCGGAGGGAAACAACGTGCAGATCGAGGAGATGGCCGGGGACGTCGTCGCCCAGCAGACGGTGGAGATCAACAGAATGCGCACAATGTCGTCCTGACGAGGCCCTGGGCGCGCCTCTCCCCCGTTCCGCCCGCCGGTGCCATGCTGGAGAGATCCTCCGGGAAGAGGTGCGCCGTGCTCCGTGTCGCCGTCGTCGGCTCCGGTCCCAGCGGGGTCTACACCGCCCAGGCCCTGATCGCGCAGGACCGGGTCCCCGACGTCCGGGTCCATGTGCTGGACCGGCTTCCCTGCCCGTACGGCCTGGTGCGGTACGGCGTCGCCCCGGACCACGAGAAGATCAAGTCGTTGCAGAACAGTCTGCGGACCGTTCTGGAACACGAGCGGATCACCTTCCTCGGGAATGTCGAGGTGGGCGGCGACGGGATTCCGCCCGAGCGGCTCGGCGAGCTCTACGACGCGGTGGTCTACTGCGTCGGGGCCGCGACCGACCGCGCTCTCGCCGTCCCCGGCGAGGATCTGCCCGGCAGCTGCTCCGCCACCGAGTTCGTCTCCTGGTACAGCGCGCACCCCGACGCGGCCGCCGACGGCTTCGCGCTCCGGGCCCGTTCGGTCGTGGTGATCGGGGTCGGCAATGTGGCGGTGGACGTGGCACGGATCCTCTCGCGGGGCGCGCCGGAGCTGCGCCCCACCGATGTGCCGCACGGGGCACTCGGGGCGCTGGCCGGCAGCCGGGTGCGCGAGGTCCACATGGCGGGCAGACGCGGACCGTCACAGGCCAGGTTCACCACCAAGGAGCTGCGCGAGCTGGGCGGTCTGCCCGGGGTCCGGGTCGTGGTGGACGAAGCGGAGCTCGCCCGCGATCCGGCGTACGCCGATCCGTCCCCCCGGGCCCCTGCCACGTCCTCGCCTCCGAACGCGCCGCCCCCGACGGCGGCGGCGCGGCGCAATGTGGAGGTCCTGCGCGGCTGGGCCGCGGCCGACGCCGAAGGGGCGGGCACCGGCGGGCATCCGGTGCGCACCATCCACCTGCGGTTCTTCCTGCGTCCCGTCGAGCTGCTGGAGCGGGACGGCCGGGTGGCCGGGGTGCGGTTCGCCCGTACCGTGCCGGACGGCAGCGGGGGCGTGCGCGACGCCGGTACGTACGAGGACATCGCCGCCCAGCTCGTGCTGCGGGCGGTCGGCTACCGCGGGATTCCGCTGCCCGGCCTGCCCTTCGACCCGGTGCACGGGACGGTGCCGCATCTGGCGGGGCGGGTGCTGCGGGACGGGGTGCCGTCGCCCGGGGAGTACGTCGCCGGGTGGATCAAGAGGGGGCCGACCGGGGTGATCGGCTCGAACCGGTCGTGCGCGAAGGAGACCGTGGCTTCGCTGCTCGACGACGCCCCGCTGCTCGCGCACCGCTCGTCGGCACCCGATCCGGTGGCGGCGCTGCGGGCGTGGGGGCTGCGGCCGGTGGAGTGGGAGGGCTGGCTGTCCATCGAGCGGGCGGAGGCGGAACTGGGCCGGTCGCTGGGCCGGGAGCGGGTGAAGATCCCGGACTGGGCGGGACTGCTGAGCGCCGCGCGCGGTGGCGGCCGGGACGGAGCGTGAGGCTATCGGTCCTCGCCGATGCGCTGGACCTGGCGGTTCGCCGCGTCGAGGACACGGTCGAGCAGCCCGGGGAACAGCGCCTCCAGGTCGTCCCGTCGCAAGCCGTTCATCTTGGCGGTGCCACGGTAGATCTGCTGGACGATCCCGCTCTCGCGCAGCACCCGGAAGTGGTGCGTGGACGTGGATTTGGACACCGGCAGGTCGAAACGGGAGCAGGTGAGTTCGGAATCGGCCGCGGCCAGCTCGCGGACGATGCGCAGTCGCATCGGGTCGGAGAGCGCGTGGAGTACCGCTTCGATGCGGATCTCGTCCCGCACGGGGTGGTCGAGCACGCGGCCACCGGCCTCGGTGGCGCTTGCGGCGGGGGCGCTGGCGGGGGTCACGACGGCTCCACTTCCTGGGCTTGTTCCGGTTCACACGACCGGAATCGTTCCGGTCTCCCATAACACGACAACACGACCGGGGTCGTTCCGGTCTCCCATAATACGAGACCCATCGTAGTTCGACTCGCGGGTCGACCGGTACTCGACAGGCACCGGGCAGTGGGCCGGTCCCGTCTCGGCCCGTGCGGTCCGCACGCGATGCCGCCTCGCGGGCCTCGATGAGCTCATCCATGTGGCCTCCGCCCAACCGCGCGCCATGTCCAGCAGGCCGAGCAGGCTCCGACCGAGCGGGTTCGGTCCGTACCGCGATGCCGCGTACCGCGGCCGGCGCGCCGGACCGGCCGGCCGTCGGCCCGGCCGGAGACTTCGGCCACGAGGGGGCACGCTCCGGCCGGTACACCACGGCCGCGGTCGGCCCGGCCGCCCGGATCTCCTACGGCGACTTCGCCGTGGCCCTGCTCGACCCGACGAGGCCGATGCCCCTCGCCGCCACCGCACGCACATCGGGTTCATGGAGATCCGGCCGGACCGACCGGCGGCCGTCCGTCACTGGCTCAGCAGCTCCGGGTTGTCGGCGAGCGAGGCGAGATGGCCGGCCGGATCTGCGATCAGCTTGCGGGCCGTCAGGTCGAGCATCCCCGCCACACCCGTGACCTCGGCGGCGACGGTGCCGTCCTCCTTGAGGATCTGCTGCGAGACCGTGAACGTCTTCCCCTCGCCGTACACGAACCGGCAGGTCACCCGCACCCGGTCACCGCCGCGGAGTTCCCGCAGGAACTTCACCGTCGTCTCCAGCGCGACCGGCCCGACGCCGCTGGCCAGCAGCTTGTCCTGCGGCAGGCCGGCGGCGCGCAGGAGTTCCCAGCGTGCGTGCTCCGCGTACTGCAAATAGACGGCCTGGTTCAGATGTCCCTGCGTGTCGAGCTCGTAGCCCCGGACGGTCACGTCAACAAAGTAGGTCATGAACGTCCCAACCCCCTTGTACAGTCCGCCATTCCCGGTATCCGCAGCGCTGCCCGCGCCGTACCTCTTTACGCACCTGCCATGTCCGGGCAACTTCCTCACCGCAAGAGATTGCAGCAAAATTCCGGCATATCTTGCTCATCGGAATGGACTGCTCGCCCGAACCCCGAGGCGTGTCAGGGCTCTCCGGCTGCCGCGGCCCCCGGCCGTGGCCCTTCCCTGGAGACACGCATGAAACGCACCCCACGCTCCGTGCTGAGACGCCTCTTGGCGGCAGCCGTGGCGGCCACGGGCTTCCGGGACTCATGACCGCCGTACCGGAGACCGCCGCTCCGTCCACCGTTCCCGTCGCGGCGTCGCAGAACACCGCGACGGTCTTCTACTACACGTAGACCAGGAACTGGTCGGCGTACGAACTGCGTTACGCGCCCGACGGCGCTCGTGGACGACCGTGCCCGGAGTGCGGATGGAGGCCGCCTGCACCGACTGGATGAAGAAGACCGTCAGCCTGGGCAGCGCGTCCGGACTGGCCGCGACGTTCAACAACGGCTCGGGCACCTGGGACAACAACGCCGGAAAGAACTACGCGTTGGGCACCGGCACATCACCGTCAAGGACAGGATCGTGGCCCACAGCGACCCGTGCGCCGGCACCGGCCCGGACCCCTCGCCCTCCCCCACGGACACCGGCACCGCCTCGGTCTACTACTCGACGACCACCGTCGGCTGGTCCACCGTCGATATCCACTACCAGCCGGCGGGCGGATCATGGACGACCGTGCCGGGCGTGGGCATGGAGACAGCCTGTAGGGGGTGGGTGAAGCGGTCCGCCGATCCCGGCGGTGCCGGCTCCATGCAGGCCGCGTTCAACAACGGCAACGGCGTCTGGGACAACAACAACGGCAGCTCCAGCGGCTCAACGAGATCCGGCGCGCCGTGCCCGCGCTGCAGATGGGCCAGTACTGCACCGAGGGCATCACCGGCTCGATGGCGTACAAGCGCCGCTACACCGACGCCGCGAGCGGGACCGACAGCTTCGCGCTGGTGACCGTCACCGGCGCGGCCGACTACACCGGGATCCCCAACGGCACCTACAAGGACGCCGTCACCGGGGACACCCGGGTGGTGTCGGACGGCAAGCTCTCGGTCGCCGCACCCGGCAAGGGCAATCTGCGCGTCTACGTCCTCGACCTGGGCGGCAGGAACGCGGCGCCCGGCAGGATCGGCACGGCGGGTCCGTACCTGAACCTAGGGCTGTCCCGTAATCCCGCACGCCCGCCAGGGATTACGGGACACCCCTCAGGGCCTCTCGGAGCCGGTGGATTCGCGGACGACGAGCCGGTAGCCGGGGCGGGGCCGTCGTGGTTCGGACACCGGGCCGCCGGAGAGCCGTTCGACCAGGCTGTCGACGGCGAGCCGGGCAATCGCCTCCTTGTCGGGGGCGATGGTGGTGAGCGTGGTGGCCCCGTACAGGCTCTCCTCGATGTTGTCGAAACCGACGACGGCGACGTCCTCGGGGATGCGGAGCCCGCGTGAACCGAGGGTACGCATGGCGCCGATGGCGATGAGGTCGTTGTAGGCGAACACCGCATCGGGCCGCTCTCCCCGGTCGAGGAGGGCGGCCATGGCGGTGGCGCCGTCCTCGCGCCCGTAGCCGTCGGTGACCACCACCAGCGACTCGTCGGGCTCGATGCCGGCCGCGGCGAGTTCCTCGCGCCAGCCGCGCAGCCGCAGATGGGCGGGCTGGCGCTCGCGTCCGGTGCGGGAGCCGAGAAAGGCGATCCGGCGGTGACCGCGCTCGATGAGATGGCGTACGGCGTCGCGGGAGGCGGCCACGTTGTCGATGGCGATGTGGTCGTACGGGGCCTCGTACTCCCGCTCGCCGAGCAGGACCAGGGGCGCGGTCTCGGTGCGCGCCATGAGGTCCTCGGTCTCCAGGTGGATCGGGCTGAGGATGAGGCCGTCGATCACATGGGACCGGAAGCCCTGGCTGACCAGGAGTTCCTTCTCGCGGAGGCCGGCGGTGTGGTCGACCAGGACGGTGTAGTCGTGCCGGGCGGCCGCGTCGACGACCGCGCCCGCGAGCTCCGCGAAGTACGGGTTGCCGAACTCGGGCACGGCGAGCGCGATGATGCCGGTGCGGCCCTTGCGCAGATGGCGTGCGGTGAGGTTCGGCCGGTAGCCGAGTTCGTCGATGGCCTGCTGCACCTTGGCGCGCATCTTCGGTGTGACGTGTTGATAGTTGTTCACCACGTTCGACACGGTCTTGATGGACACGCCCGCCCGTTGTGCAACGTCCTTGAGGCTGACGCCCACGGCACTCCCCGCTTCGGTTCGATGCGCACCGGTGCGCACTGGATCGGCCCGGCTCCCGGTCCGGCACGGCTCAGGTGGTTCTGCGGCTGCGCGCCAGACCGCGCTGGGCCACGACGACAACGATAAGGAACCCTCCGCTGACCACCGACTGGTACGAGGAGTTCAGCGAACCGATCTGGTTGATGAGGTTTTGGATGACGGCCAGCAGCAGGACGCCCCAGAGAGTGCCGCTGACCGATCCCGCGCCGCCGACGAGGAGGGTGCCGCCGATGACGACGGCGGAGATCGCGTCGAGTTCCGTGCCCACGCCGACGATGGTGACGCCGGAGGACAGTCTGGCCGCGTTCAGCGCACCGGCGAGTCCGGCCAGCAGACCACTGAGCGTGTACACAAGGAGTTTCGTACGGGTGACGGGCAGGCCCATCAGGGTGGCCGCGTCGCTGCTGCCGCCGACGGCGAAGAGGGTCTGTCCGAACGAGGTGCGCTGGAGCAGCAGTCCGCCGGCGCCGAACAGCCCCAGGGTGATGAGGACCGGGTAACCGAAGCCCCATACGCTGCCCTGCCCCAGCTCGGCGAAGGCGGAGCCCTTGGGCACCAGGTAGGTGGTGGCGCCCTCGTCGGTGAAGGCGAGGAGCATGCCGCGGGCCGCCAGCAGGGTCGCGAGGGTGACGATGAAGGGGGCCATCCCGGCGCGGGCGATCAGGAATCCGTTGAGCAGGCCGATCGCACCGCAGACCGTGAGCGGTACGAACAGCGCGGGCAGGATGCCCCATTGCGAGGCCCACGCGGCGAGCACCCCGCCGAGGGCGAAGACGGAGCCGACGGACAGGTCGATGCCGCCGGTGATGATGACCATGGTCATGCCGAGGGCGACCACGGCGAGGAACGACGCCTGCACGGTCACACCGCGGGCGTTGTCCAGGGTGGCGAACGTCGGGTAGACGAACGAGGCGACGATCACGACGGTCAGCAGGACGGCGAGCACGCCCTGGCGCTGGAGGAGTCCGACGAGCCGTTGCGCGAGCGCGGGATCGGACCCTGCCGCGGGGCGGGGTGCGCCGTGCTCGGATGCTGCGGGGCTCTTGCGCGGCGGGGGGACCTGGGCCACCGCCGCGGGTGTGGTTTCGTTCATCGGGACCGACGCTCCCGGGCGACGTAGACGGCGGCGACGATGATGGCCGCCTGGGCGATCTGTGCGGTGGAGTCGGGCAGGTCGTGCTTGACGAGAGTGGCCCGCAGCAACTGCATCAGCAGGGCGCCCGCGACGGTGCCGAGCACCCGGACGGAACCGCCGTCGAGGGGGGTGCCGCCGACCACGACCGCCGTGATGGCGGAGAGTTCCATGAGGGTGCCGAGCGAGGAGGGGTCGCTGGCGGTGAGCCGCGCGGTGGCGAGGATGCCGGCGAGGGCGGCCAGCACTCCGCAGAGCACGTACACGCCGATGAGCACGCGACGCACGGGCAGTCCGGCCAGGGCTGCGGCGGAGCGGTTGCCTCCGACGGCGACGAGCTGACGGCCGAAGGTGGTGCGCCGGACAAGGAAGGCCACGGCCACGGCGAGGATCGCGGCGATCAGTACGGCCGGCGGGATGCCGAGGAAGGAGCCGGTGCCGAGGGCGAGCAGGTCGGGGTTGACGATCTGTTTGAGCTGTCCGTCGGCCATGACGAGGGCGAGGCCCCGGCCGCCGACGAACAGCGCGAGCGTGGCGACGATCGGCTGCAGTCCGACGATCGAGACCAGGGTGCCGTTGACCGCCCCGACGACCGCGCCGGCGAGCAGCGCGACGACGAGCGCGGGCACGAGCCCGTATCCGAGGTAGAGCGGCAGAAGCGCGGCGGCGAGCGCCATCGTCGAGCCGACGGACAGGTCGATGCCCTCGGTACCGATGACCAGGGCCATGCCCAGGGCGACGATGACGACGGGGGCGACCTGGACGAGCTGGGTGCGCAGATTGTCGGCGGTCATGAAGTGCTCGGTGAACAGGGCGTTGAAGACGAGCACCGCCGCCACGGCGACGTACACGCCGTACTCCTGGTACCAGGCGGGGTCGCGCAGCCGGGCCAGGGGGCGGGCGCGGGCGGGGAGGGCGGCCTGGGCGGTCATCGGGGGTCCTCCTGAGCGGCCGGGGCCTTCCCGGCGGGCGCCGGTGAGTGGTCGGCGAGCACTTCGAGCAGATGGCTCTCGGTCACCGCGTCGCCCGCGAGTTCGCCCGCCACCGAGCCGCCGCGCAGTACGACGATGCGGTCGGCGCCCTCGATGAGTTCCTCGATGTCGCAGGAGATGAGCAGGACGGCGAGGCCCTCTCGGGCGAGGTCGTCGACGAGGCTCTGGACCTCGGCCTTGGCGCCGACATCGATACCGCGGGTCGGTTCGTCGAGCAGCAGCACCTTGGGCTCCAGGCAGAGCCAGCGGGCGAGGAGGACCTTCTGCTGGTTGCCTCCGGAGAGTTCGCCGACCTTCTGCTCGGGGCTCGCCGCCTTGATCCGCAGCCGTTTCATGAAGATGTCGACGACGCGGTCCTGCTTGCAACGGGAGACCACACCGAAGCGGGAGAGCCGGGGCATGGCGGCCAGCACGATGTTCTCGCGCACGGAGAGGCCGGGCACGATGCCTTCGGCCTTGCGGTCCTCGGGCAGCAGACTGATTCCGGAGCGGATGGCACCGGCCGAGCCGATCCGGCGCAACTTCCTTCCGCCGACCGTGAGTTCTCCGGAATCCAGGCTGAGCGCACCGGCGAGGGCCTTCGCCGTCTCGCTGCGGCCGGAGCCCAGGAGGCCGCCGAGGCCCAGCACTTCGCCGCCGTACAACGACAGTGATATGTCGTGGAGTTGGTGGCGCCGGTTGAGACCGGTCGCGGTGAGTACCGGGGCGCGTGCCGTGTCGTGCCCCTCGCCTGCGGAGCTGGTGAGCCCGGTGCGGCCGGTGATACCGCCGAGCCCGGTGCGGCTGGTGATACCGCCGAGCCCGGTGCGGCTGGTGATACTGCTGAGCCCGGCGCGACCGGCACGGCGGACCTCGGACAGATCGCGGCCGAGCATCATCGAGACGAGTTGCATGGGGTCGAGGCCGGCGAGGTCGCCGGTGTGGATGTGGCGGCCGTCGCGGAGCACGGTGACGCGGTCGCAGATCCGGTACAGCTCGTCCATGCGGTGGCTGACGTAGAGGACGGCGATGCCCTGGCCGCGCAGGTTCTCGATGACGCGGAAGAGGGTCTCGACCTCGCGCGGTTCCAGCGAGGAGGTGGGTTCGTCCATGACGACAACCTGGGCGTCGACCGAGACGGCGCGGGCCAGGGCGACCATCTGCCGGGTGCCGATGCCCAGCGTGTGCAGGGGCTTTCGGGGATCGACGCGGATGCCAAAGTCGTCGAGCAGTTCGGTGGTTTCCAAGGGGCCGCCGTGGAGCCCTTGCGCCCGGCATGCGCAAGATGAACGAACTATCAGGTCACAGACTTCAATCAGCTTCGCTCTGAATCCGTTCCGGTGCAGACGCAGGAGCCCGTACCGGAACGGAAGAAGTGGGACGCCGGTGCTAGTCCCTTGTTTCGGAGCCTGTGGGCTTAGCCGAGGCGGAAGTGCTGATTGGCGCCTTCCACGCAGTCCCACTGGACCAGTGTGGCGCCATTCTGGGTGCTCGCGCCGCTGACGGACAGGCACTTGCCACTGTGCCGGGCTTCGATGGAGAAGTAGCCGCTGTCCTTCTGGACGAGCCGCCATTCCTGGTTGGTGCCGTTCACGCAGTCCCACTGGACCGCCTTGGCGCCGTTCTGGGTGCTTACGCCTTCGACCGACAGGCACTTGCCGCTGTTCACTGCCCTGATCGTGTAGTAGCCGGCGCTGGTGGACACCAGCTTCCACTGCTGGTTGGGGGCTTCCAAACAGTCCCACTGGACCGCGGCGGCATTGTTCTGAGTGCTCGCCCCCTCGACCGAAACACACTTCTGGCTGTTGCGGGCGATCAGCTCCGCGGTGAACACGGTGGCGGATGCGGTTGGGGCCTGCACGATGGTGAGCAGACCAGCAGCCATTACAGGGGCCAGGGCAACGGCCCAACGCGAGATCTTCATGACGCTCCAAACGCGGGATGGACTTGGCACCCAAGTGATAGCGGTACCCCCCATGCCCAAGCACGCATATGCCTCGCAAGACGCCTAAATAGGGGAACGTGCTTCGCAGGAGAGTGATTTATCACTGCCGTGTTCACGAGTTGAGCGCTGTCCGGAGCCACCGGACGCCAGTTCGGCCCGCGGCAGCGGAGTGCCGGGCGACCCTCCATAGGGCTCCGGCCATGACCGACGATGGAAGTCGCGTGCGCAAGATGAACCGACCATCAGGTCACACACGCTCATCCTGCGCCCCCTGGTTCTCGATGGTGAGAACGTGGACAGCAACGTTCAGGTGCTGTGCCGCGACTGCCACCAGCTCAAGACGGCAAACGGGGGCTCATGTATGGACGAGCGGAGGCCGGCTGTCGACCTCACGAGGAGGACCGGCCGCCGCCCACCGCACGCCAGGGGTGACCCCCCGTGCGCACGGGTCTTGGGTCAGCTCACCATTTCCAGCCGTGCTGGTTTGGGTCCACGCATCCGCCCGTGGTGGTGCCGCACGGGACGCAGGTACTGTCCGGTGCCGGCTCCGGCGGGGGAAGGGGAACGGGTGAGACGATGACCGTTCTTCCTCCTTGCGTGCGAGACATTCCGCCTCGTACGTCACGTCGGTGTCAGGTGCTGGACGATGCGGTGGTGACGCTGCGGATGAGCGTGCGGGGGCTCATGACTGCCGCTCCCTCACGTGCGGGTGTCGGCTGATCTCAATCGCCAAGTCGGTGGCGTGCGACAAGTCGTAGGCGGGATTCTTCTTGTCCGTCGCCTGGCACCACTGCTTCTTCAGGGCCCGGCAGACGGCACAGCAGGCCGCCGCCCGGGGTTCGTTCTGTAAGCCTTCGTCGCTCAAGAAGACTGGTCCCGATTGCGCACTGCTGATCATCCCTGCACCTCCGCCACTGGCTTGTGACCAGAGGGTTTCGCCTTGTGCGGCTTCAGCACAGGGATGCCACGTCCTAGTTTCGCGACGCTATTTCGCGATCCCGAGGAAGTCCGCCAACTTCCGCAGCCCCGGCGGATGATGTGGGAGCAAGAGAAGATCGCGGACGATGGCCACGGCAAGCGTGTGATGGCGCATCCATGTCGGGGCGACTCGTCGAAGGCTCTCAAGGGCCTTTACAGCGCCGTCCGTGTTGCCGACATCGGTGTGTGCGCGGGCGACGTCCAGGAGCAGCCAGGTACGCCAGGAGGGCGGTGTGTCCTTGTTCAGCCTCATGCCCTTGGCCAGACGTAGCGCCTCCTCCGGTCTGTCGTACTGCACGGCCAGGCGTACGCGCTCGATGCGGACGGACGACTTGCTGAAGACGGACAGGAGACGCCCGTCCCCCTCCGTGGGCGGCATCTTCGCCAGACGGCCGGCGGCCTCCTCCGCGGCGCGCATCATCCTGTCCGCATCGTCGTACTCGTCCATCCGGGCGTACGAGGTAGCAGCACTCATCGTCAGGCCGCCCCACACGCGCAGGCCCGACGCGTCGGCAGTGAGCCCGTCCCGCTCCAGGCCATCGGCCGCGTACAGGGCGATGCTCTTGGCGTCGTCCAGCCGGTTGGATCTCTGGTAAGCCCACGCCAGGGAGTTGCAGATCATCGGGACCAGGAGAGGATCCTCGGAGGCTTCCGCCGCAGCTATGGCGCGCTCCAGGGCGGCAAGGGCGAGATCGAGCTCGCCCAGACGGATGCTCAGGTGTCCGGCCAGCTGGAACGCCTTGCCGAGTGCCGCTTGCCCCCCGTCAGACCCCTGCGACGCCGTGAGACGTGCGTCAGCAAGGATTCCAGGCAGCAGGTTCAGAAGCTGTGGGAACTCGGCCGAGTGGTACATGGACCACGCGTCAGCGATCTCGGCCCGCAGCAGTGAAGGCGTGAGAACCTCCGCCCCGTCAGACTCCTGCGGAGGGGCGAACATGAGCGGGTGAACGGCTCGACGAACGGCCACCAACTGTGGCGGGTCGGACTCCCCCGTTGACGGGACACCGGGAGGGTCACCCAGCAGCGTCGTCAGCTCAACACCGAGTCCGCCGGCCAACGCATGCAGTGTCGGCAGGCGTGCGGACCCCTTGCGCTTCTGTTCCAGCTTGCGGATGACGTCGACGGACACGCCCGACTTCTCCGCCAGCTCTTCCTGTGTCAGGTCCGTCAGCCTGCGGAGTCGGGAAAGCTCGTCTCCGAGATGCTCGCTCACAGCTCAGACGGTATGCCGTGACGGCGGCGTCAGGCCAGGAACGCAAAACGGGCCCCCGCCGCGGATACGACGAAGGCTCTCGGTGGTACTCAGGCCTCAGGTGCCGGTCTCCAGCGTGTCGAGGATGGCGGCCAGGGCTTCGGCGGTGATGGTCTGGAGGGTCTCCACCTTTTCGCCCATGTCGTTCAGGTACGTCAGCGATGCTTTGGGGCCCAGCCAGCATCAGTCACTTCGCCCTACCGCCTCCTGCTCCGCGGGAGGCGGGCCGGCGTGCACCTCATGTGCGCGATCATGGCGACCGATCCGGCGGCCAACTGGTACGCGGCGTACGGCATCCAGCACATCGACGTGTCGGCCCGGCCGGGATTGCAGCGCCTCGCCGCTTTCACTGTCCTCGCTCTTGCGACCGGGCCCTTCGTCCGCAGCCACCTCACCCCCGCCACCGGGTGAAACACGGCACGGACGGGCCCCACCGGCCCGGGGCCCATGACCGCTGCGCGCCATGGGGACCGGCCGGGCCGGTGCGGTACGAGTGATGGCCCGAGTCGTCAGACCGCGCGGAGATACTGCTCCGGCTTACGGAGTTCACCGCCGAGTTCACGGGCCGCCTCCTGGGCCCATGACGGGCTGCGCAGCAGCTCGCGCCCGAGGAGAACCGCGTCCGCCCGCCCCTCGGTGATGATCTTCTCGGCCTGCTGCGGCTCGGTGATCAGACCCACCGCCGCGACGGGCAGCGAGGTCTCGGCCCTGACCCGCTCGGCAAAGGGAACCTGGTACCCCGGCCCGGTCCCGATACGGGCACGCGGGGCGTTTCCGCCGCTGGAGACATCCAGCAGGTCGACACCGTGCGCCTGGAGCCGGACGGCCAGCCGCACGGTCTCCTCGACGGTCCAGCCCTCTCGCTCGTCCTCGTCGTTCTCCGTGAGCCAGTCCGTCGCGGAGATCCGGAAGAAGACGGGCAGCTCTTCCGGCCAGACCTCACGCACCGCGTCGACGACCTGCAGAGCGAGGCGGACACGGTTCTCGAAGCTGCCGCCGTACTCGTCGGTGCGCCGGTTGCTGTGCGGGGAGAGGAACTGCCCGATGAGATAACCATGGGCGCCATGCACCTCGGCAACCTCGAACCCCGCCTCCAGAGCGCGGCGCGCGGCCTCACGGAACTCCTCGACGACACCCTGGATCTCATCCGTGGTCAGCTCGTGCGGCACGGGGTGACCGTCGTCGAACGGCAGCGGACTGGGGGCAACGGGCGTCCAGCCGTACGCCTCCGGCCCGACCGGATGGCCGCCCAGCCAGGGGGCCGCCGTAGAGGCCTTGCGCCCGGCATGTGCGAGCTGGATGCCGGGGACGGACCCCTGTCCCTTGATGAAGTCCGTGATCCTGCGGAGCGCGGCGACCTGGGTGTCGTCCCAGATGCCGAGGTCGGCGGGGCTGATCCGGCCCTCGGGGCTGACGGCCGTCGCCTCGGTGAGGATGAGCCCGGTCCCCCCTATGGCGCGCGCCGCGAGGTGGGCGAAGTGCCAGTCGGTCGCGACGCCCGCGTCCGGGCCCTCCGGCGCGGCGCTGTACTGGCACATGGGTGCCATCCAGACCCGGTTGGGAATGACGAGCGACCGCAGGGTGTAAGGCTCGAAGAGGGCACTCACGTCGGACTCCGTTTCGACGGGTTCGGAAGAATCGTTAGTACGATACATCCCGTACTACGACACCCGTCAAATTACGATGGCTCTCGTACAAGAACTCGGGCCGCGACGGACTCGACCCGTCACCGGAATCGGGCCGCCCGGCCGGGCTCACGTCCCTGGCCTGGGACTGGCAGGACGAGGTCGGCGGGGCCGGCGGGGTCAGTGGCTTCCGGCGCGCCGCCGGAGCGTGATGTCCGCGTCCGTGTCATAGCCCTGGGTCCAGCTGCGCCCCGCGCCCGACTTCCAGGTGACATGGGCGG
Source organism: Streptomyces sp. NPDC059832 (assembly GCF_042731715.1). NCBI lineage: Bacteria > Bacillati > Actinomycetota > Actinomycetes > Kitasatosporales > Streptomycetaceae > Streptomyces > Streptomyces sp. NPDC059832. The sequence goes on from NZ_JBHWIY010000018.1 coordinate 31,215, forward strand.
TGGCCCCGTCGATCCTGATGTCGTCCACCGTCATGGCCCGGTCGCCGTCCCGCACGTCCCCTCGGCGCAGCTCGCCCGCCTTGACGGTGACGGGCTGCGCCGATCGCGCGCTGTCGGCCTCGTCCGCCGCGAGGGTGAGCGCCGCCGCCAGCTCCCGGGCGCGGGCGGGGGTGCAGATCAGCGACAGCTCACCCGACGGCGCCACGGCCCTGATCCCGACCCGCGCTCCGACGGGGTTCACCTCCAGGGCCGCTCCGCGCCCCTCGGCGTCCTCGATCCCGCTGGTCATCGCTCCACCTTTCCCTTCGTCGACCGATTCATCGGTCCAGTACAGCTCGTCGGCCCCGCCCGGCTTCATCGGCCCCGCGCAGTTCATCGGCCCCGTACAGCCTGAGGCCTTCCGGTCGGACGGCGCCACTTCCGGAACGCGCCCTACGACTCGGCCACGACGATGTAGAAGGTCACGACTGCCAGGAAGGGACCGTCGGTGAGGTGGCCCAGCCAGCGTCGTGCCGCTTCCTCGGTGAAGTATCCGGCGCCGACGGCTCGACGCGCGGTGCGCTCCAGACCGAGAATCCCGTCGGCGGCCCGGACATCCCGGAAAACGGGGCTGACCGGGACGACCATGGGCACGGTGAATCCCGCGTCCGTCGCCAGTCGGGCGAGCTGACTGCCGATGCGGGCGTTGCGGACGGCTTCGTCCGTGACGTACTGGGTATAGGCGCGCGTCAGGCCGCTGTCCGGGTGGTCGACCGTCAAGGTTCCCCAGTCCGGTTCGGCCATGACGAGCCGCCCGCCCGGCCGGAGCACACGCCGGGCCTCGCGGAGCGCTCGGACAGCATCGGCGACGTGCTGGAGAACCCGGTCGGTGCGGGCCCGGTCGGCGGTGTGGTCCGGCAGCGGCAGATCGTGGAGGTCGCCGAGCCGAACGGTCACGTTGCTCCGCTCCGCGGCGCGATCCCTCGCGGCATCGACCGCGGCCCGGTCGTGGTCGATGCCGATCACCGCGCCTGTCGCGGTGACAGCCTCGGCGAGCGCACCGAGGTCGGTGCCGGGGCCGCAACCGAGGTCGAGCACCGTCTCGCCCGGACGGATGCCGAGTTCGTCGAGCACGTGCCTCTTGTAGGACCGGCCCAGATCGGTCGCGGCGACCCGGTCGAGGTAGGCGAACGCATCGGGAGTGACAGTCTCGAACGCGAAGGAGGTCATGGGCTCCAGTCAACCAAAGCCGACGAACAGTCGGGCTTCCACGGCGAGTTCGCAACCCGATCGGTCGGACCGACATGGTCCGGCACCACGACGGCGTCACCCCCTCCCCTCATCACGAGATGCGCTGCTCCGGGGCCAGTGCCTCGCCTGTCTGCCGGTGGGTCACCTTGTGCCGGACACATGTGGACAGGCGCTTCGGCTCGGGCCGGCCCAGGCCGTGCGGGAGCCGACCGGAGCGTGAACGACTCTGCCGGTCGGCAGAGTTCGCAGCGATGGGTGTCAGATCAGGGCGCCGAGGGTGCGGGCCGCCACTGACGACGCGGGCGCCACGGCCCGGGGACGGCGGCCTCGGGGCCGTGGGTATTGCGTTGCGGACCGCCCGGGGCCCTGCGTAACGTCGTCCGCCATGACAGCCCTTGCCCTGCACACCGCACGACTGCGCCTGGAGCCGTACACGCCCGCCGACGAGGAGGAATTCGTCGCGCTGTTCCAGGACACCCGGGTCTCCCGCTGGATGGGGGAAGGCCCCATGACGGAGGCCGAGGACCGCGCGCTGTTCAAACGGATCTTCAGCAAGGTGTACGCACAGGACCTGTTCGATGTCTGGGCGGTTCGGCACGAAGGCCGGTTCGTCGGCCACGCGGAGATCAAGCCGTCCTCGGACGTCGGCGGCCACGAGATCGTCTACGCACTGGCCGCCGCCGCGTGGGGGCAGGGATTCGGCACCGAGATCGCGCGGGCCTTGACCGAGTACGGCTTCGACACGCTCGGGCTCACCGAGGTGCATGCCACGGTGGCCCCCGGGAACGCCGCGTCACTGGCGCTGCTGGGCCGGATCGGTTTCCGGCACGTCCGGGACATGGTGGAGGAGGACGGCAGCACCACCCGGGTCCTGGCCCGTTCCGCCGCGTTCGACGCCGCCGATGACACCACCGCCGACACCGACCGCGACGCCGCCGGAGCGGGTCAGCCCCGGTAGACGTCCAGACGGCCGCACATGCCGAACTTCCCGTGCGCGGAGGGCTGTTCGGCATGCACGCAGGCGTCGGTGAGGTAGTCGGCGTCGCCACGCGCCACGGCGTCGAGCTGGGCGCCGGTCACCTCGGAGGCAGCTGCGGCCCCCCGCTGCCAGCGCCCACGCCACTCCTCGGCTCTCGGGCGCACGAGTGCGGCCGCGGCCCGGTGGAATGCGGCGAGCGGCCCGGGGTCGCCCGCTTCGGTGGCCCTGTGCAGGGCGAGAAAGCCCTCGACGGCGAGATCGCGGCGGGCGCGGGCGGCCCGTTCCTGATCCGCCTCCGAGCCGTCGGCGGGCAGGGCGACCGCCGCCCGATAGGCCTCGGGGTCGGCCAGGTGGTCCGGCGGCAGGGTGAGCACGGCGTCACCCGCCTCCGGCAGCCCGCTGTTCTCCATGAGGACGACGATGCGCAGCCCGTCCTCGTTGACGAGCCGGTGGATCGTGCCCGGCGTGAACCACACCAGCGCACCCGGCGCCAGTGGCGTCTGCCGGAATCCCGACGTGGTGAGGGTCTGCACCGAGCCCGTGCCCCCGACCACCACGTACCCCTCGGAACAGGTGAGGTGGAGATGGGGTGTCCCGCCGCGCAGGCCGTCCGCGGCGGGCCAGTCGTAGACCCGCAGGTGGGACACGGCGACGGCGCCGGGCAGCCCTTCGAAGGTCGGCACAGCTGCTCCTCGGTCTCTCTGCCATGAGGCCCGCGCGGGGTTCGCACGAGGACGTCATGGAGTTCGGCAAGCGCTTTCTACGTCTGCTGCACCGTACCCGCGAAGACCGCGCACGCAACAGGGCCCGGGTGTCAGGAGGCTGCCCTGCGGGCCACTGTCAGTGGTCGGGTGCAGACTGGCCCTTATCCGACACAACGGCGTTTCGGGAGGTTCGGTCATGACCGACGTACTGCTCACCGTGGGCACCCGCAAGGGACTCTTCATCGGCCGCGGGCGCGGTGGCGCGTGGGAGTTCGACGGCCCGTACTTCAAGGCGCAGGCGATCTATTCGATCGCCATCGACACCCGCAGGCAGGTCCCACGACTCCTGGTCGGCGGTGACAGCGCGCACTGGGGCCCGTCGGTCTTCCACTCGGACGACCTCGGCTGGACCTGGGTCGAACCGGAACAACCAGCCGTGAAGTTCCCCCGGTTCACCGAGACATCGCTGGAGCGGGTCTGGCAGCTGCATCCGGCCGGCCCCGAGGCACCCGATGTCGTGTACGCGGGCACCGAGCCCGCCGCGCTGTTCCGTTCCGAGGACGGCGGGGAGTCCTTCGAGCTGGTCCGCCCGCTGTGGGAGCACCCGACGCGTTCGAAATGGGTGCCCGGCGGGGGCGGTGAGGGGCTGCACACCATCCTGACGGACCCGAGGGATGCCCGCGCCGTGACCGTCGCGGTCTCCACGGCCGGGGTGTTCCGCACCAAGGACGGCGGTGCGAGCTGGTCTCCGTCGAACAGAGGGGTGTCCGCGGTCTTCCTCCCCGACCCGGACCCGGAGTTCGGTCAGTGTGTCCACAAGGTGGCGAGGGACGCGGTCGATCCCGACCGGCTCTATCTCCAGAACCACTGGGGAGTGTTCCGGAGCGACGACTCCGGGGACAACTGGACCGACATCGGGCAGGGGTTGCCGTCGGACTTCGGTTTCGCCGCGGCCGCGCACCCGCACCGCGCGGACACCGCATACATCTTCCCGATCAACGCCGATGCCGACCGGGTGCCCGCCGGGCACCGCTGCCGGGTGTTCCGTACCGGTGACGCGGGCAGCACCTGGGAGCCGCTGTCGACGGGCCTGCCCGAGGAGTCGCACTACGGCACGGTACTGCGCGACGCGCTCTGTACGGACGACGCCGACCCGGCGGGTGTCTACTTCGGCAATCGCAACGGCGAGGTGTACGCCAGCGCCGACGACGGGGACAGCTGGCGCCAGCTCGCCTCGCATCTTCCGGATGTCCTGTGCGTGCGGGCGGCGGTGATCGGCGCCTGACCAACGGCCGGCGGTGTGCCGGCCCATGGCTCGTTCCGATCGGTCATCGGCCCAACTCATCCCCCCGAAGCATCAGTTCCGCGCACTGCAACACGGGCTGAGGCAACCCCTGGGCTTCACTCTCCGTCCTTTGGGAACGGGGGCCCCAGGGATCTCTGGGGTGTTCGAGAAGGCCGATGACCAGGAGGACCACCTTGATCCGTGTCTCGCGCACGGTTACCGCCGCACTGGCGGTACTCACCCTGACCGTTGGATGGCCGGAGTTGGCGCGCGCGTCGCCGCAACCGGCACACACGGAGCGTTCCACCGATTCCATATCCCCCACGTCGTCCTCCATATCCCGGGGAGGATCGGACGACCGGCTCCCGGCGGGCTGGCGGGTCACCGGTACGGGAGCCGGGAAGCAGCTCGTCTGGACCTCGCCCGACCCGGTACCCATGGGCGATGCCCGTGTCGAGTTCTACGCCGGGGACAAGCTCCTGGGCCGGCCGGTGGCCACGCGGGACCGGCGGTCCTTCCGGCTGAGGCTCGACGGCGCGGACTTCGGACGCGTGACGGGCCTCAAGGCGCTGGCGGGCGGACGCCGTCTCGACGCCTCCGGAGCCCGGCGGGCCCCGGACGCCCGGCGGGCCGCCGAGGCGGCGCAGCCGGCAGCTCCTCTGCCCGCGAATCCCGTCGACCCCGGCGTACCGGGCAAGTACCGGACCGTCACCGGCGAGTACGCCCTGAAGTCGGTGCGGTTGCCCGGCTTCACCGCTCCGGTGGAGATGCGCGGCGCAGTGGTGTCACCGGTCGGCGCACCGGGACGCCGGCCACTCGCGCTGTTCCTGCACGGCCGTCACTACACGTGCTTCAACGCCAAGGGCGACCAGGGCATGTCCTGGCCCTGCGAGGCGGGCACACGGCCGGTGCCGAGCCATCGAGGCTATCTGCGCGACCAGAAGCTCCTGGCCTCCCAGGGTTACGTCACCGTGTCCATCTCGGCCAACGGGATAAACGGGCAGGACGACAGCGCCGACGACGGCGGCGCCCAGGCACGTTCGTCCCTGGTGCGGCTGCATCTGGCCCGCTGGGCGGGCTGGGCCGCCGACCGGGCCGGGGCACCCGCGGCCGTGCGCGCCGCACCGCCTGCCGACATGTCCAAGGTGCTGCTCGTCGGCCACTCCCGAGGCGGGGAAGGTGTCAACCGGGCCGCGCTCGACAGCCTCTACCGGCCGCCGGCGGACCAGGACGGCTACCGGGGCCCGGTGCGCTGGCGCATTCGCGGCACCGTCCTGATCGGTCCCACCGTCTTCGGGCAGAACCCCGTTCCGGATGTGCCGTCCATGACCATCCTGCCGGGCTGCGACGGCGACGTGTCCGATCTCCAGGGCCAGATCTATGTCGACGGCACCCGCGGCGTCAGCAGCGGCGCCGCACTGCACAGCGCGGTCTACATGGTCGGCGCCAACCACAACTTCTTCAACAGTGAGTGGACGCCGGGACAGGCCGAGGCACCCGCCGAGGACGACTTCTGGGACGACGGCACCCCGGACCCGGTGTGCACTCCGGGCAAGAAGGCCCGGCTCGGCGCCACCCGGCAGCAGGCCGCCGGGGCCACGTACATCGCCGCGGCGGCCCGGCTGTTCGTCGCGGGTGACGACCGCGTACGGCCCCTGCTGGACGGCTCGGACCGGCGCGCGCCCTCGGCCGGCCCGGCACGCGTGCTCACCCACGCGGTCGGCGGGAAGCGGACGCCCGCGTTCCTGCCGGACACCTCGGTGGCCGTGAGCGGCGGCCGGGTGTGCGCGCAGGTGGATCCCGATCCGGGCCGCTCCTGTCTGCCGCCCGAAGGGACCGCCGTCTCCCCGCACTTCGCCATGTGGGACACGCCGCGGGAGCCCGGCCGCTACGCGGTCGCGATGCGGTGGTCGAAGCCGGGTACCGCGGTGAGGATCCGTCCCGAACGTCCGGTCTCCGTGGCGGGCTCCGAATCGCTGGCACTCCGGCTGATCGTGCCGCCCAACACCACCGGCACCCGGCTGGACATCGCGCTCACCGACACCGAGGGCCGACGGGCGACACTCGGCACGGCCCGGATCGACGGGCTGCCGGGCAGCGACCGGACCGCGTCCTACTGGGGGCGCGAGATCCGCGTGCCGCTCTCCGCCGCCGTACAAAGCAAGGTGGACCTGAAGCGGGTGAAGTCCCTGGAACTGACTCCGCGCAGCGGGTCGGGGCAGGCCTGGCTGGTCGACGCGTGGGGCTGGCGTCCCGGTACGCCCCCGGTTCGGGCGGCCTCGCTGCCGCGAGTGGACATCGGCCATCTGACCGTCGAGGAAGGCGACTCCGGGGTCCGGACCTATCGCATCCCGGTGCGGGTCTCCGGGCACGGTAGCGGCCGGGTCCGGCTGTTCGTCGCCGAGCCGGACAAGGACGAGGCCGACTACCGGACGGTGACGGTGCGTCCGGGCAGCCATGCCATCGATGTGCCGGTCGAGGTGCGGGGCAACACCCGCTTCGGCTACGACATCACGCACAGCGTGTTCGTCAAGGCGGTTCGCGGCGCGGTCGTCGGCTCCCACCTCGGCGGTCTGACCGTGCGGAACGACGACCCGATGCCCACGGTCGAGGTGAAGCCGGTCGCGGACCATGTCACCGAGGGGCAGAGCCTGCGCTGGCGGGTATCGCTCTCCGCGGTCGCCGATGTCGACATGGACTCCGTCGGTTTCGACATCCTGCCGGTCGAACAGGGGGCGGAGCTGTCCACCCTGGACGTCGACGGGCAGTGGCTGCAGGACACGTTCGGTAAGTCGCCGAGCCCGGCCCGACCGCTGTCCAAGGTGGTTGAGGCACCGTATCTGCCGACCACCGTGCCCGCCGGCAAGCTGAGTACCGAGGTCACCGTGCCCACGGTCGCCGACGGGCTGAAGGAGCCGGAGGAATCCCTGCGGTTGCGGATGATCACCTACGACGAATCCTGGGAACCGCACGAGGGACCGGTGTTCACCGGCACGGTGCGCGACGCGTCATGACGCGTGACGTGCAGCGCGTGACCTGAGGACGTGGGACCCGCCCCCCGCAAGAAGCGATTTCCCTCCCGGGTCCGCGAGGAGTGTGGCCCCCGCCCTCCTCTCCCCTTCCCCCGGCGTTCTATCGACCACCCCCCCACCCTTTTTTCTCCCCCG
>NZ_JBHWIY010000018.1:38589-154527 GCF_042731715.1 Streptomyces sp. NPDC059832
GACCCCCCCTTCCTTCTCTCCGTTGTGTTCGCGAAGCTTCCCCTCGGTCCTGTCTACCGCCCGCCCCCCTCCGCTACGGCAGCCGCCAGTCGACTTCCTGGGCCCCCTGGCGCAGCAGGAGTTCGTTGGTGCGGCTGAACGGGCGCGAGCCGAAGAAGCCGCGGTCCGCCGACATGGGCGAGGGGTGCGCGGACTCGATCGCCGGGAAGCCGTCGAGGAACGGCCGCAGGTTGCGGGCGTCACGCCCCCACAGCACGGACACCAGCGGCTTGCCGCGGGCGGCCAGGGCGCGGATGGCCTGTTCGGTGACTTCCTCCCAGCCCTTGCCGCGGTGCGCGCCCGGTTTGCGGGGCGCCGTGGTGAGAGCCCTGTTCAGCAGCAGTACGCCCTGTCGCGTCCAGGGCGTCAGATCGCCGTTCGACGGACGCGCGAGCCCCAGGTCCGTGTGCAGTTCCCGGAAGATGTTCTCCAGGCTGCCGGGTACCTGAGGCACTTCGGGGGCCACGGAGAAGCTCAGCCCCATCGCCATTCCGGGCGTCGGGTAGGGGTCCTGACCGACGATCAGGACGCGTACGTCGTCGAAGGGCTGCTGGAACGCGCGCAGAACGTTCGCTCCGGCCGGCAGGTAGGTGCGTCCGGCCGCCACCTCCGCGCGCAGGAAATCGCCCATCGCTGCGATGCGTCCGGCCACGGGGGCGAGTGCCTCGGCCCAGCCGGGCTCGACTACTTCATTCAACGGTCGTGGTGCCACGGAACGTCACTCTACCGGCGTACACGGTCCGCCCCCGACCCCGAACCCGCACTCCCCCGAACCCGGCCCGCGTTACTGGGGATAGGCTGCCGCCGTCATTCCTCTTCCTCCCTGGAGCCGGCCTATGAGCGCACCGCGGCGATCACCGGAAAGCACCGCCGCCGCATCGGGGCCGTATGTGCTCGGCGTGGACTCGGGGGGTTCGGGGCTGCGCGTGGCGCTGGGCACCGTCAGCGGGTCCGCCCCGGTGGCGACGGCGGTCTGCGGCGGTCCGGTGCGCACCGGACCGGCCGGGATCGACGCGGGCCATCTGCTGGAACAACTGCTGCCCACCGCCCGCACGCTGCTGGAGCAGTACGGCGGCGAGGACGGCTCGGGAATCGACGCCGTGGCGATCGGCGCCGCCGGAATGGCGACCCTCGGCGGGCAGCTGCGCGCGGAGCTCCCGTCGGCCCTGGAGGGCGCGCTCGGGGTGCGGCGGCTGGCCCTGGCCGCCGACGCGGTGACCGCGTACGCGGGGGCGGTCGGTCAGCGCCCGGGGGCGGTCGTCGCGGCCGGCACGGGCATGATCGCGCTGGGTACGGATCTGACCAGCTGGCGCCGGGCCGACGGCTGGGGGCATCTGCTGGGTGACAGCGGTGGCGGAGCCTGGATCGGCCGGGCCGGGCTCGATGCGGCCATGCGCGCCCATGACGGGCGGCGCGGCGGATCCGCCGCTCTGCTGTCCCGATTGGAGGCGGTGTTCGGGCCGGCGCCGGAGCTGCCCGGCCTGCTCTATCCGCGTACCGACCGGCCCGCCGTACTGGCCTCGTTCGCACCCGAGGTCGCCGCGTGCGCGGCGCACGATCCGGTCGCCGCAGGGATTTTGCGCGAGGCCGCGGTACATGTCGCGGAGGCGGCCGCTGCGGTGTGCCCGAAGGCGGGGGCCGACGGCGAGCCGTGCGAGGTGGCGCTGACGGGTGGCCTGTTCCGGATGGGCGATCCGCTGCTCGTACCGCTGCGCGAGGAGCTGTCCCGACTGCTTCCGCACGCACGGGCGGTCCCCGGTTCGGGTGATCCGTTGACCGGTGCACTGTCCATCGCCCAGGCGCTGGCGGCCGGGGATCTGCGGCTGCCCCGCCACCCGACGCTGCTCCGGGTGCCTGGTGAAGGACCTGAGCAGGAGCCCGAGTAGCCGGCGACAGAGCGGGACAGTCGACCGGTAAGCCGCTCATCGGATAAAAGCGGACAGATAACGCCTGTCTGGGCCCTCCCCGAACAGAGCCGCACCCAAAACCAGTAGCATGCGGCGCCATGAGCACCCCCACTGGGCCCGCTTCCGGCCTGCCTGTACGAATGCCGCGACCTCGCCAGTCCGGACGGCACCGCCGCCCGGAGCCCGTGGTCGCACCCGAGGGCGCAGCCGCGCTCGTTCTCGCCCTTCCCGGTACCCCCTCCTCGGCCACGCGCAGCCTGGCCGAAGAGGTGATCAGCATCGCCCGTTCCGAGCTGCCCGGCCTCAACGCCCGGATCGGCTACCTCGACGGCGACGACGCCGAGTACCCCTCGCTCTCCGCCGTGCTCACCCACTGCGCCGCCGAGCGCGTCGCGCGCTTCGAGCAGGCGCGGGCCGCGGGCCGTGAGGTCGCCGAGCCCGAGGGACCGTCCGCCGTCGTCGTGCCGCTGCTCGCGGGGCCGGACAGTGCCCTGATCCGGCGGATACGACAGGCCGTGATGGACAGCGGTACGCAGGTCGAGCTGACCGATGTGCTCGGCCCCCACCCGCTGCTCGCCGAGGCGCTGCACGTACGGCTCTCCGAGGCCGGTCTGGCCCGCGCCGACCGGGCCAGGCTCTTCACGGTGGCGACGGCCGCCGACGGCATCGTGCTGGCCACCGTAGGGGGCGACGAGGCCGTGCAGGCCGCCGGGATCACCGGCATGCTGCTGGCCGCCCGGCTCGCGGTACCGGTGATGGCCGCGGCGCTCGACGTCGAGGGTTCCGTCGCGTCGATCGCCGAGCAGCTCACGAGCTCCGGCTCGGCGCAGCTCGCGTTGGCTCCGTACCTCGTCGGCCCGGAGGTGGCCGAGGGGCTGCTGGACGCCGCCGCGAAGGAGGCGGGCTGCGCGACGGCCGAGCCGCTCGGCGCGTACCCGGCGATCGGCAAGCTCGTGCTGTCGATGTACATGACGACGCTCGGGATCACTCCGGTCGCGCCGCAGGGTGCCCAGGCGCACTGACCCGGTGCCGGGCGCGCCCGGCAGCCCGCTGGTCCGCCATCGCCGTACGGGCCCGGTTCTCCGGGCCCGTACGGCGATCGTGCTGTGCGCGCGGTGCCAGGTCAGGCGAAGATCACGCAGGACGCGGCAGGGGCGTCCAGCGAGCCCGCGCGACGCGGGGTACCGGTCTCCGGGTCGATGTCGAACCAGGTGACGTCGCCGGACCGCTCGTTGGCCGCGTACAGCCGGCGGCCGGTGGGGTCGAGTGCGAGATCGCGCGGCCAGTGCCCGCCGCAGTCCACGGTCGTGACCAGGGTCGCCTTCTCGCCGGTCGCGTCGAGGGCGAGAACCGAGATGCTGTCGTGCCCCCGGTTGGCGGTCCAGAGGAACCGTCCGTCGTGCGAGACGACGACCTCGGAGGGGTAGGTCGCCGCGTCACTGTCCTCCGCCGGTTCCGCGGGCAGGACGGACGTCTCCCCGACCGGTTCCAGGACGCCCGCGGCGGCATTCCACCTGCATGTGGTGACGGTCGGTTCGAGTTCGTTCAGGACGTAGGCGTGGCCGCCTGCGGGGTGGAACGCCAGATGGCGCGGGCCCGTACCCGGCCGCAGGGCCGTCTCGCCGTGCAGCTTCAGTGTTCCGGTCGTCGTGTCGAGCGCGCAGATCCGTACGGAGTCCGTCCCGAGGTCCACGCCGAGCACCCAGTTCCCCGAGGGGTCCGGCAGCACCTGGTGGGCGTGCGGGGCCCGCTGCCGGTCGGCATTCGGACCGCTGCCCTCGTGCCGGAGCACGGAGGTGACCGGGCCGAGGGAACCGTCCGCCCGCACGGGCAGGACGCTGACGCTGCCCGAGTCGTAGTTGGCGGTGAGCAGATGACCCCCCGCGAGTGCGAGATGGGTCGGGCCGCTGCCGTCCACCGGCCGGATCCCGCCGACCGGCTGCGGCACGTCACCGGTGATGTCCAGGGCGGCCGCCGCACCGTGCTCGGTCTCGCTGACCGCGTAGAGCGCGCCGCCGCCCGGCCCCGGTCCGTGGCCCAGGGCGAGATACGAGGGGTCCGGGACCCAGTCCGTGGTGCCGAGGACGGTCAGCGCCCCGGTCTCCTGGTCCACGGCGGCGACGGTGATTCCCCGTCCGCCCGCCGAGGTGAACGACCCGATGAATGCCCGCACCGCACCGTCGTCGCTGCCCACCGCACTGCCAGTCACCGCATTGCCCCTCTCCGCCGACTGACCACGACGGTCCGTACCGTCGTGATCTTCCGGGGCGACGGTAGCAGTCACCCGCCAGGTCCAGACCAGTGCCTCGGCTGCCGGGCCCGCCCGCGCGGGCGCTTCACGCAGTGATCAGCGGGGCACGCGGATCGCTGTGGCAGCGGTGCGGCGAGTTCGGCCAGTGCCCGCTCCAGGCCGTGCAGATGGGCGAGCGCGGGCTCGGCCGCGACCGCGTGCGGCGGGACACCGGGTACGCACGCCCGGTGCCGCGGGTCGGGGGCCGTCAGGGCCTCCACGGATGCCTCGACCCGCCGGCATGCGGCGGCGAGGCGGGCGTCGTGGGATGCCTCCGGGTCGGCCGCGACAGAGGCCAGTCCGCGCACCTCGCGCGCGCAGGCGTCCAGCAGGGCGAGGACCTGACCGGCACGGGCCTTGCGGGCACGCAGCGGGCTGAGCGGGACGACATCGGCAGCGCCGCGCAGGTGAACGCGTACAAGGTCCTGCGGCTGGTCATCAACTCTGCGCGATGTCGAGGCGCCCTGACGCTGGACCCCTTCATGGACGCTACGCCCCCGGACCATCAGCGCAAGGACATCGTGATCCCGACGCTGGAGGAGCTCAGCCTCATCCGGCACCACGCACACGACGCAGACCTTCGCCTTGTCATGGAGATGATGTCGGGCCGCGGTCCGCGGAATGGCGAGGCACACGCCACGAACGTCAACGGGATCGCCTCAAAGGACGTTTACCGGATCAACGGCCAGATCCATGGGCGCCAACGTGTACCGGCGCCACTGAAACACCGGAACTGGGGCGACTTCCGCGAGGCGCCGATGCCCGCGAAGACACGCTCGTACCTGATGCAATACACGGAAACACATCCTGCGGACGCACAGGGATACCTACTGACCAATGGCGGTCGTGGCGGGGCCGGTGTTGGCGGCAGTCCGCACTGCAGCGGAAATGCGTTCCGCCACAAATGGCAAAAGGTTTTGCGTTGCCGCCGGCATAACTGCGGGCTACACCATGTACAGCCTGCGCCACTTCTTCGGTTCCAATTGCCTCGCCATGGGAATTCCGATCACGGATGTTGCGGAGTGGATGGGCCACAAGTCCATCGAGGTGGCATATCGCATCTACCGCCACCTCATGCCGTCCTCCGTCGGCAGGGCCGCGAGGCTGCTCGACATGGGTATCGGATCTACGCGCTGCACAGCCGTGCAGGAGTTGGGTGGCGAAGAGTGTCGCGCGTGCGACAACGTCGCGCGCGGCGCGGTCGAAGTCCTCAGGCACCCGGCGAACCAGAACGGTCTCCGCCTACCGGGAGGGCGATCACGCCATCGCGCTCGTCCCGACCCGGATGTCGGGGGCTGAGGAGCAGCGCCGGGTCGGGTGGTGCTCGACAATCTCGCCGCGCGCGACGGCTCAGGCGCCGGCCGGAATTCGGCCAGACCTCCGCAGCGGAACGGCAAGTTCAAGCAGGGCCCGCTCCAGCGCATGGAGGTGGGCGAGCACCGGTTCGACGCCCGCAGGCTCCGTAGTCGTCGCGTTGTCGAGTCGGAGGTCCCGCCCGACGGTGGGCGCGTCAGTGAGGGCCTCGACGGCAGCCTCCACACGCCAGCAGGCTGCGGCGAGCCGGATGTCGTGCGAGGCCTCCGGGTCGGCAGCGACGGAGGCCAGGCCGCGCACCTCGCGTGCGCAGTCGTCGAGCAGCGCGAGCACCTGCTGCGCCCGTCGCTTGCGGGCCTTCATCGGGTTGAGCGGATGCACCAGCGGCGCAAGCGACAAGCGCACCCGGCCGAGGATCGCCTCCAGTTCGACAACGCGCCGGGGTGGGTCGGCGTCCTCGCTCCCGGCGAGCCGGGCAGCGGCCTCCGCCGTGCACGTGTGCACGCACCGCAGCGCCCGCTCCACCCACGCCTCGGTCACCGAATGCGTGGTCACCGGCAGAACGAACAGCACCGCCAGTGCGGCACCGAGCGCCCCGACCACCGTCTCAGCCACCCGCAGCACAAGCAGACTCGCGTCGAGCACGCCGAGTAGCCCGTACAGCATGCTCGCCATCACGGTCACGGCCAGCATCATCCAGGTATAGGAAACAGCGGCGGTATAGAAGATTCCGAACACGCTCATGGCCACCACCACGGCGGCAATGACCGGCTCATGGTGCAGCGGCACAGCCACGGCAAAGCCCAACCCGATCCCGAGCACCGTCCCCAGGAAACGCCTGAACCCGCGCACGACGGCCTCACCTCGCGAGGTCGTGGCCACGAACACCCACCAGGTGGCGCCGACCGCCCAGTACCAACGCTGATCGGAGAGCACCTGCCCCATCGCGAGCGCGAACCCCGCTCCCAACGTCGCTTGCACGGCCTGCCGCGTCGTGATCCGGCTGAGCCCCGCTGCCCCGGCAGGGAGGGCGACTGCCACGGGTACCGCGAGCCGCCGCTCATAGCACCACGCCCCGAACCGCACCACCGACGACGCGATGAGCGACAGCAACACGGCCGCGTACAGCTCGGGCAGCTGGCCGGGGACGGTATGCAAGAACTGGGCAGAGAAATAGGCCATAAAGCCGAACACGCCCAGCGAGTGCCCGCGAGGTCCCCACCGCCGCGCGTACACCCCCGCCCCCACGACGGCGAGGAACGCCAGGTCGCGCGCGACGGGCACATCGTGCAGCACGGCGGCGAGCGTGAGCACCGGGAGACCGACGACGGGAAGAAACGCGGTCGTGATCGCCTGCCCACGCACCGTCGGGTCGGTCACCGTGAACAGTGCGAGCAGCGCGGCCAGGCCACCAGTGATGGCCGCTGCCAATGAGTGTCCGGCCGCCCCGCACAACGCGACGGCGAGCCCAATGCCGAGCACAGCCCGGGACGCGAACCGCAGCCGCATCCGCCCCGGATCGTGTGCGACGAACGCCCTCTTCAGCAAGTTGCCCTGCCCCTTTCGCACATAGACCAGCGCAGACATGAGAAAGGCGCCGCAGGGATCCCTGGGGGAACCCGCAGCGCCATTGATAGCCCTATCTCAGCACCTTGGGGGCTAGTGGTTCAAATGAAGCCCAACCCCCTGGGCCAATGGTCCAGAATGGCTTCACCTTGCCCGGCCGCATCAGAGCCAACGGACCAACCTCACGCAACACCGGCACGCGAACGGCAGCCACCGCCCCAGAACCTCCACCTGATCACCGCAGCTTCTGCTGCCGAACCCAGGCCGCCACCTCGGAAGCCTTGAACTGGATCTTGGCGTTGCGGCCGCGCCCACACTTGTACGAAACGAGCCCGAGCGCGGGGGCGTCGCGGTACACCCAGGAGATCGACATGTTCAGGTACTCCGGTTCTGGCTCACTTTCCGTGAAGGTTCTCGCTGGCTCTCGCCAGTAGAAGGCGCGCGCATCTCGTGGGCGGTTGCTTCGTCGGCTGCGGTGATGTCGAGGACGACAAGCTCGGGCTCGCTGAGGTGCTGCGCGTGGATCGGTTCCATGCCCGTACGGCTGTACACCGCCCTTGCCGGCGCTTCCACGCACCTCCGCGGTTCCGAGCCGGATGTTCCGGGAAGGGATATCCTCGGGCCGGGGCCAGACTGGAATCCCGGCCCGATTACGGCGGGCCGGGATTCTGTGTTGTGCGCCTGACCGGAGGGCCCCGGCCCGATTACGGCGGGCCGGAGTTCTCCGGCATGCGCATCAGGCGGTCGCTGGTTTTAGTAGTCGCCGAATTCGCCACCCTCGCCCTTCTCGTCGTGGTGGCGCTTGATGACGCGGAAGCTGGCGACGACTCCGTGCTTGACCTTCACGCCGCCATCCGCCTTATCGCAGTCCTCGTCCTTGCCCGGGCGGACGTTGTTGGCGGAGCTGCGGGGGCCGACGGTGGCGATGGGGGCGCCGTTGTCGCATACGGCTCCGCGGAAGACCTCAACTTCGTTGCGGCTCTCGTTGCGGATGTTGAAGCTCTTGGCGCCCAGCCCGCTGACGACGGTCATGCAGCCGTCGGGGCGGCCGGAGTATTCGCGCTCGTTGATGTGGATCCTGCCCTCCTCGTGATGGCGCTTGCCCCCGCGCTCGTTGCCCCCGCGCTCGTTGCCCCGTCGCTCGTTGCCTTCGTTGCCCTTGCCCGCGTTGCCGCCCTCCCCGCCCATGGGGGCCTGGGCGACGACGGCGGCCGGGGCCTCCTGGGGGGCGGGGACGGCGGAGGCGTAGGTGATGCCGGTCGCGGTCAGTGCCGCGGCGGCCACGACGGCCGCGGTGATCGCGTGGGAACGGGTCATGATCATGTCGCTTGTTCTCCTTCTTGGACTTCAGAGACAGTCCCGCTGTGACAGCCGGTGCGTGATCGAACGTACTAACACCCCCCATTCCTGTCATATCGAGCAAATCGGGATCCCCGTTTTCATGGGCCGATCGGGTACACGGAGCCCCTTCACGGCGCCCCGAAGAAGAACTGACTGACCGTCAAAATTACGTTGAGCTTGGGAGATTGACAGACAATTAGCCCTTGCGAGTGATCTTCTGACGTCTACTCACCCGCTGTGGCGGTGGGTCGCCGGGAAGTGTCGGCAAGTCGCTGCTTGACATTTGGCCTGGCGTAGGCTCCAAGGAGGCCACACAGCCTCGCCCTCCCCCGCAGACCGGTGCGCCGCACCGCCCCGCGGCGGCTCCCTACTCCTCGCCCGGCAGGGGCACCCGCGCCTGCTCGACGGGGGTCAGAAGGTGTGTCAGATGGCGGGCCGAGGCGTCCCAGGACCAGGACTCCCGGACCCACTCACGGCCCGCGGCGCCCATCGCGGCCCGGTCGGGGTCGAGGAGTATCCCGGCCAGCGCCTCGGCGACGGCCGCGGGGTCGGTGCCGTCCACGACCCGGCCGGTCCTGCCGTCGAGGACGGTGTCCGGAGCACCACCCGAGTCGCCGACGACCACCGGCAGACCGCTCGCCGCCGCCTCCAGGAAGACGATCCCGAGCCCCTCCGCCTCCAGCCCCGCGCGCCGGGTGCGGCAGGGCATCGCGAAGACGTCCGCCGCGGCGTAGTAGGGCGGCGTATCGGTGTGCGAGACGCCGCCCGCGAAGTGCACGGCCCCCTCGGCGTGCCGCGCCGCCAGTTTGCGCAGCCGGGCCTCGTCGGGCCCCTGGCCTACCACCACCAGCACGGCGTCGGGCACCCTGCTCCGGATCAGCGGCAGCGCCCGGATGAGGGTGTCCTGGCCCTTGCGGGGGACGAGCCTGGCCACGCACAGGATGACGCGCTTGCCGTGCAGCGCGAGGTCGGCAAGCGGGTCGGGCCCGGCGCCGGCGCGGGGCCGGTACACCTCGGCGTCGACCCCGGGAACCAGTCGGCTCATGCGCGCACGCGGGCCGAGCGCGGGCTCGATCCGGGCGCGCGTGTACTGGCCCAGGTAGGTGACCACGTCGACGCCGCCGCCTATCCGGCGCATGAGCCCGCGCGCGCCGGGTGTTCTCGCCCACCAGATCTCGTGGCCGTGGGTGGTCGCCACGATGCGCCGTACGCCGCTGCGCCGCAGGGCCGGCGCCATCAGGGCCAGCGGGGCGGCGGCGCCGAACCAGACCCGGTCGCAGCCGTGGGCCCCGGCGATCTCGACGGCCCTGCGGGTCACCCGGCCGGTCGGCAGCAGCATGCGGCTCGGATCCCGTACGACAGGGAACGGCAGGCTCGCGTCGTAGGCGGCGTCACCGGGCTCGTGCGAGGTGTAGACGACCACGTCGTCGTCCGGGACGCGGGTGGCCATCGCGTGCACGAAGGTCTCGATGCCGCCCTGGCGCGGCGGGAAGTCATTGGTGATGACAAGGGTGGAGCCCATGGACTTTTCGGTTCCTTCGGTTGGTCGGCATCGGTCGGACCGCGAGGAGGAGGCAGCTTGCTGCCCGGTCTCGGGACACGGCGGCTCGCCGGGCGGGCCTCGGCCCGATCGGTCGGTGTCGGTTCGGTTCTGTACGCGCCGGAGCCGTACCGCTCCGGCCGTCCCCGGTCGTATGGGGGGCAAGTGGCGGACATGGACGCGGTGTTACGTGGGTGACGGAACGGGCTCAGTAGCCGGCCGGGCGCACCAGACCCGTCTCGTAGGCGTGGACCGCGGCCTGGGTCCGGTCGCGCAGTCCCAGCTTGGAAAGGATCCGGCCCACATGGGACTTCACGGTCTGTTCGGCCACCACGAGACGCTCGGCGATCTCGGTGTTGGACAGACCCTGCGCGATCAGGGCCAGCACCTCGGTCTCACGTTCGGTCAGTTCACCGGTGCGGGACTTGAGCTGGGCGCGCGGACCGGCACTCACCCGGGCGAACTCGGCGATCAGCCGCTTGGTGATGTTCGGGGCGAGCAGGGCCTCGCCCTCCGCCACCACCCGTACCGCATGGGCGAGTTCGTCGGCCGAGGCGTCCTTCAGGAGGAACCCGGACGCGCCCGCGCGCAGCGCCTCGTAGACGTACTCGTCGAGATCGAAGGTGGTCAGGACGAGCACCTTGACGGTGGCGCCGTCGGCCCCGGTGACGACGCGTGTCGCCTCTATGCCGCCGAGCCGGGGCATGCGGATGTCCATCAGCACGACGTCCGGGGCGAGTTCGGCCACCATCTCCACGGCGTCGGCACCGTCCACCGCCTGGCCGACGACCTCGATGCCGGGTTCGGCGTTCAGCAGCACCGTGAGGCCCTGCCGGACCATCATCTGGTCGTCGGCGATCAGAACGCGAATGGCCGTCATCGGGTGTCCTCGGCAGGGTGTGTGGGCGCGGCGGGACCGGCGGGCTCCGCAAGGGGCGGTGCGGGCAGTATCGCAGTGACTTCGTACCCGCCGTCGGGGGTTGCTCCGGTGGCGAGTTCGCCTCCCAGCATCGCGGTGCGTTCGCGCATGCCGAGCAGGCCGTGGCCGGCGCCCGGGGTGGGCGGGGCGGCCCGGTCCGGGGCAGTGTTGGTGATCCGGACCGTGACCCCGGCCGCCCGGTGGCGGATCTCCACCCGCACCCGCGCACCCGGCGCGTGCCGCATCGCGTTGCTGAGCGCCTCCTGCACGATGCGGAACGCCGACAACTCGACGCCCGGCGACAGCGGACGCGGCTCCCCGGTGGTCGCGGCGGTGACCGTGAGCCCGGCACCGCGCGCGTTGCCGATCAGTTCGTCGAGCCGTTCCAGGGTGGGCTGCGGGGCGTGCCGCGCGGCCTGCGGCAGGGGGTCCTCGGAGCGCAGTACGCCGAGCACCCTGCGCAGTTCGGTGAGCGCGTCGACCGCGTTCCTGCGGATGCCCTCGACGTTCTCCCTCAGTTCGTCGGACGGGTTCTCGACCAGGTGCGGGACGACCTGCGCCTGGATGGAGATGACCGACATGTGGTGGGCGACCACGTCGTGCAGCTCGCGTGCGATGCGGTTGCGCTCCTCCAGCAGGGTGCGTCTGGCACGCTCCTCGGCGGTGAGCTCCTCCTGCTCGACCAGCTGTGTACGGGCCACCGCGAGGCCGTGCAGCGCGACTCCCATCACCACCGTGATGACGAGGACGGCGACGGCGAGGCGGATGTCGTTGGCGCTGCGCCAGGGGGTGCTCGCTCCGCAGAGGAGCCCCGCGAGCACGGTGATCGTCAGGGTCTCGGCGGCGATCCGGGGGCGCATCCGCAGGGCGACCAGGAACAGCACCCCGGCCTGCATCGCGATCCCGGCCCCGCTCCAGGGGAACGCTCCGTTCCACGGGAGCCGCGACCCGAAGCCGGAGTTCGCGGCGAACGGGGTGACCAGCACCGTGATGAGCATCGACGCCCACCAGGCCTGGACCGGGCGGTACAGGGCGACGACGATCGCCGCCGACTGGACCCCGGCGAAGAGGATGCCGAGCTGAATGCCCATCCCGAAGTCGAAGGCGTACTGGTTGCTGCCCGCGATGAGCACCCCCACCGCGAACATCAGCAGCGGAACCATGATCACCGGCCGCCACTCCAGCCAACGCGGCTGCCCCGACTGCCCGTTCGGGTCGACCGCCGAGGTCGCCAGGTCCTCGCGCAGGGTACGGGGCAATGCCCGCAGTACCCGCGCCGATCGCTTCACCATGTCCCCCCGGTTCACAGCTCGCACCTTAGACACGTCGTGCCGCCATCGATCCGGCGGGTCGCCCCTCGCGGACGACCAGGTTCTTCGTCCGCGGTGACCGCCGCTGCTCGTATCCGCGGAACGCCAGCCAGCAGATCAGCAACGCCCCGGCGAACACCGGCAGCCAGGCCAGCCGGGCGAGTACCCAGCCGGGTCCGTCGGGCACGGTGTGCAGGCCCGGCAGCGCCCCGCCCGCCGACAGGCCGGTCGCGGTGACCGCGATCATCGCGGTCTGGTGCCACAGGAACACCGTCATCGCCGAGAGGTTCACCGTCGCCACCACCGCCCACAGTGCGGGGCGTCGCAGCAGCCGGCGCAGCGGGCCGAGCAGCAGCAGCGCCGCCCCGCACTGCGCGAGGCCGAAGGTGACCACGACGAGGGTCGGCGGGTCGAGGTTGGAGATCTCCACACCGGGCACTCCGACCATGGCCGCGGGGTAGCCGGCCCACAGGACCAGTCCGGCGGTGGCCGCGGCCCCGCCGAGCAGCAGCGTCCAGCCGGTCCGGCGGCTGAGCAGCTCGCCGCGGGACCAGGCCGCGCCGAGGCAGTACGGCACCAGCCAGCCCGCCGCCACGTTGACCGAGGCGAATCCGCCGGGAGCGTCCAGGCCGAACCGGTAGAGGTCGACGACCAGCACGACGGCGAACGGCCACAGCGGATGCAGTTTCGCCACCAGCGGGGTCGCCGCCGTCAACGCCGCGAAGACCACGATGAACCAGAGCGGGGACCACACCAGCTTGCACAGGGCGCGCACGGTGTCCTGGTCCACCCCGGAGGCGAGCATCGTGCACGCCGCCACGGTCCATACGACCGGCACCACGGCCATCGGGCGCAGCAGCCGGCTCATCCGCGTGCGCAGCCAACGGCCGTAGCTCTCGCCCCGGGCGCGGGCGGCGGCATGACTCCTCGCGCCGACCAGTCCACCGACCAGGAAGAAGACCGCGAGGGTCTGGAGCAGCCAGGAGACCGGGGTGAGGCCGGGCAGGTACTGGAGCGGGCTCGCTCCGTGCACGGTGCCGCTGTCGACGACCAGCGCGGTCACCAGCCAGTGGCCGAGGACGACGCCGAGGATGGCGATGGCGCGCAGTGCGTCGACGGCACGGTCGCGGTCGGCTGGGGTGGCGGATTCGATCCGACGGGTGAAATCACGCATGGTGCCCTCCCGGGGTCCTGCCGGATCCGGCCGAGCCGGCCACGATCCGGGCGATGTTCCTCAGCGGTTCGGAACCGGTCTTCAGGTAGTCGCTGTGACCGCCGGAGCCCGCCGCGAAGATCTCGGCACCGAACCCGGGCGAGACCGGGTCCGTTCCGAACCCGATGTCCACGAAGGGCAGTCGGAGCTCCGCGTGCGGTACGTCCGCGATCCAGTCGTGGCCGGCGCGGCCCGCCCAGACGGTGGCCGGGGTGTGCAGGGCGGCGGCGTTGCGGTAGCCGGTGCCCGGACTGCCGTACAGGACGATGTCGGCGACCCGCAGTCCGTGCGCGGCCCGTGCGCAGACGACGGAGCCGTAGGAGTGGCAGAGGACGGTGGTACGGGCCGCAGGCTTGATCTGCTTCAACTCCCGTAAGAATCGCACCAGTTCGGGGGCGGCCTCGGCGGCCCGCCCCGCGGTGAGCGAGGTGGGGCTCACCGTCGCCGGCGTCCGGTATCCGAGCCAGGCGACCACCGCCGACCGCTCGCCCAGTTCCTTGCGCAGGGCGAGCGAGCCGTTGCGCAGGCGCCAGTAGTGGTCGATGTCGATGCCCGCGCCGGGGACCAGTACGGCGATCCGTTCCGCGTGCGACAGATCGCCGACGACCTCGACGCCGCGGCCGCCGTCGCGGCCGTCGAAGGCGAGGAATCGGCGGTCGGGGGCGGCCATGGTGTGCAGTGCGGCAGCACGCCTGCGGTCACCGTGACGGGCCGCCGCCCGCTCGGCCGCGCCGATGTCGGCCCGTGTCGCGGCATACCGCCCGGCGAGGGCCTCGGGCGCGGCGGTTCGCAGCGGGCCCCGGACGGCCGGAGCGGGCGCCGGTACGGCCGCGGGGCCCGCCGCGCCCGAGACCGGCACGGCCACCGAGGCGGACACCAGCGCGGCGAGCAGGCCGCGGCGCAGGCGGGACCTGCGCGGATGGGACGGCATGACGGGTTGTTCCTTCCGTACCTGGTGGCTTCAGCGCCTCGGTGCTTCGGCGCTTCGGTACAGAAGCTATGGACGGGGCCCTGTAGTCGGCGTCCCACCGGGGTGTGAACCTTTTCCGTAGCTCTCAAGGACTACGGGTATGACACGCGGTCAGTTCCGGGCCGGACCGCTCCGGCAGGGCCTTTGCTGTGCCGTTGGTACAGTCGCAGCCCGGATCGTCGTACCAGGAAGAGGCCAGCGGACCATGGCGGTGGACGCCCTAGACACCCGTATCCTCCGGCTGCTCATCGAGCAGCCGCGTACCAGCGTCCGCGAGTACGCGCGCATCCTCTCCATCGCCCGGGGCACCCTCCAGGCCCGGATCGACCGGCTGGAGCGGGACGGTGTGATCACCGGTACCGGGCCGGTCCTGTCCCCCGCGGCGCTGGGCCACCCGGTGCTGGCCTTCGCCCATCTGGAGGTCACCCAGGGGCATCTCGACGACGTCGGCGAGGCGCTCGCCGAGGTGCCGGAGATCGTCGAGGCCTTCTCGACCACGGGCGGCGGGGATCTGCTGGCGCGGGTGGTGGCCCGTGACAACGGACATCTGGAGGATGTGATCCAGCGGCTGATCCAGTTGCCCGGAGTGGTCAGGACACGTACCGAGGTGGCGCTGCGGGAACGGGTGCCGCACCGGCTGCTTCCGCTGGTCGAATCGGTGGGCCGTACGGCGGCGGGTGGCCGGAAGTGATCACCGGCTTGGCATGCTGGACACCATGAGTTCTCCGCACCTCCCCGAGCCGGCCGTCGTCTTCGATCTCGACGCCACGCTGGTGGACAGCGAGCCCAACTACTACGAGGCGGCGCGCCGCCTGCTGGCGGAGCACGGCGTGCCCGGCTTCACCTGGGCCGAGCACCTCGGGTACATCGGCATCGGCGTCCACGAGACGCTGGCGGCCCTGCGCGACAGGTACGGGATCCAGGCGCCCGTCGGCGAACTGGTCGCGGGCCAGGACGCCCTGTATCTGGAACTGGCCAGGACGTCGACCGAAGTCTTCCCCCAGATGCGGAAGTTCGTGGAACGGCTGCGCCTGGACGGCGTCGCCATGGCGGTCGCGTCGGGTTCGTCGCGGGCGGCGATCGAGGCGGTGCTGGCGGGCACCGGACTCGACGCGTGTCTGACCACGTACGTCTCCGCCGAAGAGGTGGCGCACGGCAAGCCGGAACCGGATGTGTTCCTGGAGGCGGCCCGGCGCCTGGGTGCGGCGCCGGCCCGCTGTGTGGTGCTGGAGGACTCCGCCCCGGGCGCGGCAGCGGCGCATGCGGCGGGCATGCGCTGCATCGCGATTCCCTATGTGGCCGCGACGGCCGGCGATCCGGCGTTCGAGGCGGCCGGTCTTCTCTTTCCGGGCGGGCAGGGCGAGTTCACGGCGCAGGCCGCGTACGACTGGCTGTTCCCGGAGGCAGGATCCCGGCCCGCGCCCGCTCGGCGAAATCCGTCCTCCTGATCTTGCCGGTGGCGGTCATCGGGAAGGCTTCGACCAGCTCGATCCCGGGGACCTTGTACGTGGCCATCCTCTCCGCCGCCCAGGCGTACAGGGCGGCGGCGGTCAGCGTGGAGCCAGGGACGGTGCGCACGTAGGCGTGGGGCCGCTGCCCGCGTTCCCGGTCGTCGACGGCGACCACGGCGGCGGCCGGTACGTCCGGGTGCCGGACGAAAAAGGGCCGTCGACCGGGACGCGGCCGACAAGGCGGCGCGCTTCCTCCCGCTGTGCGACGCGTTCGCGCTGCTGATTTCCGCGTCCCGCTCGTCTCCCTGATCCCGCGCAAGGCGTACGGTCTCGGCGCGATGGCCATGGTGGGCAATTCCACCCGCGCCCCACTGACCACCGCGGCCTGGCCGAGCGGGGAGCCGGGCGGGATGGGACTGGAGGGGGCGGTACGGCTCGGCTACCGCAAGGAGCCGGCGGCGATCGACGACCCCGGGGAACGCGAGCGGGTCTTCCAGGAGCGGGTGGCCGGGCTGTACGAGCGCGGCAAGGCGGTCAACGCCGCGGCGGCGCTGGAGATCGACGCGGTGATCGACCCGGCGGACTCGCGCGCCTGGATCCTCGCCGCGCTGGACGGCCGCGAACCGGAGGGCACCGCCGCGGCCGCCCCGCCCGGCAGTCGCCGTCCGTTCGCCGACACCTGGTGAGAGGAGCGCGGCCGACGGGAAAACACACGGTTCGTCCCCACCCGCCGGAGCCCGGCGGGGACGGCGGGGCACTCGACGGGACCACGGGGTCCGGCGGCCCGATATCCTGATCTTGCCGCGCGCCCCCCACCTCGCCCCGATCCCGGTCGGGTCGCCGCCGTGGCAGCAGAAGCGGCCCACAATTCGAGATTGGTGCACAGGTGCTGGTAGCTGGTCGGTACCGGTTGATTTCCCCCATCGGCCGCGGCGGCATGGGTGAGGTGTGGCGTGCCGCGGACGAAGTGCTCGGCAGAGCGGTCGCCGTGAAGCTGCTGCTGGGCGGCCACGCGGACGAGTCGGCCACCGCCCGGTTCCGGCTGGAGGCGCAGACCGCGGCCCGCCTGAGCCACCCTCATCTGGTGGCCGTGTTCGACTTCGGGGCCTGGGAGGACCGCTTCTTCCTCGTGATGGAGCTCGTCGAGGGCAGGAGCCTGGGCGATCTCCTCGCGGCCGAGGAGCGGCTCGGCGCCGAGCAGGTCGCCCGGATCGCCGGGCAGGCGGCCGCGGGTCTCGCCGCCGCCCATCGCCAGGGCATCGTGCACCGTGACATCAAGCCCGGGAACCTGATGCTGGACGCCGAGGGGTCCGTCAAGATCGGCGACTTCGGCATCGCCCAGTTCGTCGACGACCCGTCCGCCGCGCTGACCACGACGGGACAGATAGTCGGCACCAGTCTCTACCTCGCCCCGGAGCGTGCCCTGGGCCGTACGGCCGGTGCGGCGTCCGACATGTACTCCCTCGGCTGTGTGATCTACCAGCTCCTGTTGGGAGATCCGCCGTTCCGCTCGGACACGGCGACCGCCACGCTCTATCAACATGTCGATACGCCGCCCGTACCGCTCAGACAGCGGGGCGTCGACCTGTCCCCGGCCTTCGACTCCTACCTGCTGGGGCTGCTCGCGAAGCAGCCCGAGGACCGGCCCGGCGCCCAGCAGGTCGCCGAGTGGTTCCAGGGCGATGCCTGGCGTGGGCAGCCGGAGCCCCTGCCGATGTACGCCCCGGCCCCGCCCGCGGCGACCGGCGCTCCACACGTTTCCGCACCCGCGGGGGCGGGCACTCCGCGCCCCCCGGCAGCCGCACCCGCGTACGGCCCCGCCCCGACGGCCGGCTCCGCCGAGCAGGGCGTGGGCATGACGACGTATCGGCTGCCGCAGTCCGGCGGCCGCAGACGCCGCCCGGCGGAACGGGCCGCACCCGCCCGGCGGGGTGCCGGCGCCCGGGACGCGATCAGGCGCCGGCCCAGGGTGGCGAGCGCCATCGCCGGTACGGTCGCCTTCATCGCGGCCGTGTACCTGGGGATGACCCTGTTCTCCCCGGACTCCGGCTCACCCGACACCCCCGACTCCGGCCCGACCGCGACCACCGGGCCGCAGTCGAACGCCCCCTCGTCCGCACCGGAGCAGCCGGCGCAGGACGAGGGGGGCGATGAGGAGGGCGACGAGGAGGACTGACTCCGTCACCGCACCTGCGGAGCAACGGCGGCTGACAGGCCCTGTTGCAGCAGGGTCAGTTCCTCCGGCGTGAGCCGCAGCGCACCGGCGGCCACATTGGCCTCCAGATGGGCCGGATTCCCGGTGCCCGGGATGGCCAGCACATGGGAGCCCTGATGCAGCGTCCACGCCAGCCGGACCTGAACGGGCGAGACCCCGTGGGCGCGGGCCACCGCGAGGATCTCCGGTCGTTCCGACCCGACGGGTCCCGCCTCGCGCCCCTTTCCCGCGATGGAGAAGAAGGGCACGAAGGCGATTCCCTCTTCGCCGCAGATCCGGAGCAGCTCCGACGAGCCGGGAAGGGACGAGTCGACCGCGAACCGGTTCTGCACGCAGACGACGGGTGCGATCGCCTGCGCCTCGGCGAGCTGTGCCGGCCGGACGTTGGAGAGACCGAGGTGGCGAATGAGCCCCTTCCCGCACAGCTCGGCCAGCACGCCGAAGTGCTCGGCGATCGGAGCGGGCCCGTAGGTGCGCAGGTTCACCACGTCCAGGTGGTCACGGCCGAGCTGACGGAGATTCTCCTCGACCTGCCCCCGCAGCTGTTCGGGCCGGGCCCAGGGCAGCCAGTCACCGGAGGGGTCACGGCCCGGCCCGACCTTGGTGGTGATGACCAGGTCGTCCGGGTAGGGCCCCAGTGCCCGGTTGATCAGCTCGTTCGCGGAGCGCAGCGACGAGAAATAGAAGGCCGCCGTGTCGATGTGGTCGACGCCGAGCTCCACCGCGCGGCGCAGCACGGCGATGGCCCGGTCGCGGTCGCTCGGGGCCGCGTCGTCGTCGAACGCCGCGCCCTGCTGCGTCAGGCGCATGGCGCCGAATCCGATGCGGTTGACCGTGAGGTCGCCGAGCCGCCAGGTGCCCGCCACTGCTGCCGCAAGGGTCTCCGTGGTCATGATCCGAGCCTTTCTGTCCGTATCCCGCAGTCGGCTCCGTCGAGGCGGTGAAGCTCCGCCCACCAGGCAGACTTGCAATCAATCGCCGTCGCTGGTACGTTGATTGTGAGAACTGCCTTCCCGTCAGACTCTCCCATGCGTGCAGGGTAATGGCGGGCGCCCGTTCTGTACAGCCCCGTTCCCGGCCTGCGGCCCATGTGTCAAGCAACCGTCAGGACCCTCCGCCCCGACGTCAGCGCTTCGTCAACGGACGCCGTCGGGACCGGCGGTCGCGCTTAGCGTCACTGCCATGCGACGCCACATCACCCGGAGCACTCCCGGCCCTCACGGCTTGCGACCGCCTCCCTCCGGCATGACCACCCATGACCACGGCTGGGCCGCCGACCTGCGTTTCGCGATCCACTGCTCCGTGGCGCTGCTCGGGCTGCTGCTGACCGTCGACGCGGCGGCCGGTCGTCTCAGCGGGCCGCGCGCCCTGTTGTGGACCGGGCTGGCCGCCCTGCTGTGCGCGGTCCTGGTGCCACCGCGGGTCCGGGCGGGCGTCGGCCGGCTCTCCTGCCGGGGCCTGTTGCGCGAGCGGACCGTGCGCACCGACCGGCTCGTGTCGGTGCGCTGGTCGGACGGTGTGGCCCAGCGCCTGGTGCTCCGTGACACCGACGGCTGCCGGGTCGAGGTCGACCCGGAGGTGTTCCTCGCGAATCCGGCTCTGTGGCACCGACTGGACGAGGATGCCCGCGGCTGCGTGGAGCGCGGGACGCTGCGATGCGGAGTGACGGCACTGCGACAGCTGTCCGACCGCATCGACCGCAGGCACGCGCGCACGGTGTTCACGATCTCCGGACTGGAGTGACCACCGCGCGCACCACCGGTGTTGTGCGATCCCACCACCGCGGCTTGACCAAACTTGCCAAGTCCCCCGGCACCCCCCGCAGTTCGTTGACGAGTCCATGACGACGT
Source organism: Streptomyces sp. NPDC059832 (assembly GCF_042731715.1). NCBI lineage: Bacteria > Bacillati > Actinomycetota > Actinomycetes > Kitasatosporales > Streptomycetaceae > Streptomyces > Streptomyces sp. NPDC059832. The sequence continues at coordinate 58,515 of NZ_JBHWIY010000018.1, forward strand.
GTGAGGGTTCGGTCGCTCGATCACGGACACCGGGGGCGCGGGCGGCCGACCACGGCCGGGGCAAGTGCGTCATGGTACGCGGCTGCCCGTGATCGAGGCCCCCCGAATCAAGGAGCCTCGATGAAACTCAGACCGATGACGGCCGGGACGACCCTGGCCGTCCTCGCCGGGATGCTGGTCGTCACCGGCGGGCAGTCTGCATCCGCCGAACCATCCCCGCCCGCCCCGAGCGCGCTCTCGGCCGCCGTGTCGGCGGCCGACCGGGCCGCCGCCAGTGGTCTCGACACCCTGGCGAAGGGGCCCGAAGAGCGGTACGAGAGACAGATGGTGACCCCTTGGGTCAAGGGTCTGTACTCCGTCGCGTACCAGCGCACCTACCGCGGGCTGCCGGTCGTCGGCGGGGACGCCGTCGTGGTGGCCGACTCCGAGGGCCGGGTCCGCGGCACCCAGTCCGCGGTGTCCCGCCGGATCAACGTGCCGACCACACCGACCATTTCCGCCGGGGCGGCCGAGACCACCGCCCGCAAGAAGCTCCGCACGGTGCAGCGGGTGGAATCGCACCGGCTCGTGGTCCGTGCCACGGACAAGTCCTCCCGGCTGGCCTGGGAGACGGTACTCACCGGGCGCACCGCCAAGTCCCCCAGCCGGCTGCACGTCTTCGTCGACGCGGGCACCGGCAAGGTGCTCGACAGCTACGACGACGTCAAGGCGGGCACCGGGAACAGCCAGTGGAACGGCCCGTCACCGCTGGCCATCGACACCACCGCGTCCGGCAGCAGCTATTCGCTGCGCGACCCGAACCGGCCCGGCCTGAGCTGCGCCGACTACAGCACGGGCAGTGTCTTCAGCAAGTCCAGTGACTCCTGGGGCACCGGAAACGCCTCCAGCAAGGAAACCGGCTGCGTCGACGTCATGTGGGCGGCGCAGCACGAGTGGAACATGCTCAAGGACTGGCTCGGCCGCAACGGACACAACGGCAACGGCGGCAGCTGGCCGGTCGAGGTCGGGCTGAACGACGTCAACGCCTACTGGGACGGCTCCTCGGTCTCCATCGGCCACAACAACGCCAACCAGTGGATCGGCGCGATCGACGTGGTGGGCCACGAGTTCGGCCACGGCATCGACCAGTACACGCCCGGCGGTGCCAACAACGAGTCCGGTCTCGGTGAGGCCACGGGCGACATCATGGGTGCCCTGACCGAGGCGTACACCAATGAGCCGGCGCCGTACGACGACCCCGACTACACCGTCGGCGAGAAGATCAACCTGGTCGGCAACGGGCCGATCCGGATCATGTACAACCCGGGGCAGATCGGCGACCCGAACTGCTACAGCTCCTCGATACCCAACACCGAGGAGCACGCCGCGGCCGGTCCGCTCAACCACTGGTTCTATCTGCTGGCCGAGGGCTCGAACCCCGGCGGCGGCAAGCCGTCCAGCCCCACCTGCAACAGCTCCTCGGTCACCGGTGTCGGCATCCAGAGCGCGGGCAAGGTCTTCTACGGCGGCATGCTGCTCAAGACGAGCGGGATGACCTACAAGCGCTACCGCACGGCCACGCTGACCGCCGCGAAGAACCTCGACCCGGGCTGTGTGCTCTTCGACCGGACCAAGGCCGCCTGGGACGCCATCAGCGTTCCCGCACAGAGCGGCGACCCCGCCTGTACGCCCAGTGGCAACAACGACTTCACGATGTCCCTGGACCCGGCGTCGGGCTCCGTGAAGCCGGGCAGTTCGGTGACGGCCACGGTGCGGACCTCGGTCAGCTCCGGGAGCGCGCAGGCGGTCGGCCTGACGGCGAGCGGTCTGCCCAGCGGTGTCACCGCGACCTTCAGCCCGTCGTCGGTGCAGGCCGGAGCCTCCTCGACGATGACCGTGTCGGCGTCCTCGAACGCCGCGCCCGGCGCCTACACCTTCACGGTGAAGGGTGACGGCACCCAGAGCCACACCGCGCAGTACACCCTGACCGTCGACAACGGGGGCGGCAATCCCGGCGGCGGCGCACCGGACATCAGCGTCGCCAACGTGCAGGCGCACCTCGCTCAGCTGAACACCATCGCCACCCAGAACAGCGGCAACCGCCGGGCCGGCAGCGCCGGTTACACGGCCTCCGTCGCCTATGTGAAGAGCAAGCTGCAGGCCGCCGGCTACACCGTCAGCGAGCAGACCTGCACCAGCTGCACCTACCAGGGCAACAACCTCATCGCCGACTGGCCGGGCGGCCCGGCCGACCAGACGATCATGTTCGGCGCCCACCTGGACGGCGTCTCGGCCGGCCCCGGCATCAACGACAACGGCTCGGGCTCGGCCACCCTGCTGGAGAACGCCCTCGCGCTGGCCCAGCGGAACCCCACCATGACGAAGCACATCCGCTTCGCCTGGTGGAACGGCGAGGAGCAGGGCCTCCAGGGCTCCGAGCACTACGTCGGCCAGCTCAGCGCGGCCCAGCGCAGCGCCATCAAGGCGTACTACAACTTCGACATGGTGGCCTCGACCAACGCCGGCTACTTCATCAACAACGTGAACTCGGCCGCCTCGGCGCCGATGAAGGAGTACTGGGACTCGCTGAACCTCGCACCGGAGGAGAACGTCGAGGGCCAGGGCCGGTCGGACGACTACTCCTTCCAGCAGGGCGGCATCCCCACCTCGGGCTACGCGACCGGCGCCAGCGACACCAAGACCTCGGCGCAGGCCGCCAAGTGGGGCGGCACGGCGGGCCGTTCCTACGACCCCTGCTACCACTCGTCCTGTGACACCACGGCCAACATCAACGCGACCGCGCTCGACCGCAGCGCCGACGGCGTCGCGTACACCGTGTGGAAGACCTCGGTCGGCACCACCGCGCCCGCCGACGACTTCTCCGTCTCGGTGCAGCCGGTCACCGGCAACGTCCAGCCGGGCGGCTCGGTCACCGCGAGCGTGTCCACCGCGACCACCAGCGGCTCCGCGCAGACCGTGAAGCTGACGGCCTCCGGCGCGCCGAGCGGGGTCACCGTCTCGTTCGCCCCGGCGTCCGTGCAGTCGGGCTCCTCCTCGACGATGACCGTCGCCGCCGGGGCCCAGGCCGCGGCGGGCACGTACACCATCACGGTGACCGGGACCGGCACGGCCACCCACACCACCACGTACTCGCTCGTCGTCGGTGGCGGCGGCACCTGCCAGGCCCGGCAGGTCGTCGTCAACGGCGGCTTCGAGAACGGTGTCGCACCGTGGACCCAGACGGACGGCGTGATCAACAACCGGACGTCGGAGAAACCGGCCCACACGGGCGCGTACACGGCCTGGTTCGGGGGCTGGGGATCCACGCACTCGGACACGGCCTCGCAGTCGCTGGCCATTCCGTCGGGCTGCTCGACGTACAAGCTGTCGTTCTATCTGCGCACCGACACGGACGAGTCGGCGGGCGACCCGACCGCGTACGACACGTTCACCGTGAAGCTGGGCACCAAGACACTCGCGACGTACTCCAACGCGGACGCCGCGGGTTCCTACGCCCAGAAGACCTTCGACGTCGGCGCCTTCGCCGGCCAGACGGTCACCCTCGGATTCACCAGCAGTGAGGACGCCTATCTGCAGACCAGCTTCGTCGTGGACGACGTGACGCTGAACGCCGGCTGATCCTCCGTCGGTGTGCCATCCGGGGCGGGACGTGTGCACACACGTCCCGCCTCCGGTGTCTCAGCGGACCACGGCCGCCAGCCGGCGGGTGAAGTCGTCGGTCTCCGGGAGGTTGTCGTGCCGGGCCGCCAACCGGCTGTGCAGGCCGCGCAGTTCCTGGCCGAGCAGCGTGGACGCGGTGACCTCGGTGGTGTCCAGGACCGGACCCGCGATGGCGATCGCCGCCTGCGGGTCCTGGGCGCAGGCATGGGCGTCCGCCATCCGTACCAGGAACAGCATCCGCGCCGAACGCATCCCGGGCGGGAGCAGACCCAGCGCGGTGCGGGCCGCCCCGACCGCGCGCAGCGCAAGTCGCCGGTCCCCGGTCGCCGCGGCGAGGTCGCGCAGCGCCCCGGCGGCACCGGACTCCACCCGCAGGCGCACGGAGGCGACGGACAGCCAGGGCGCCTCCGTCTCGTCCTGCTCGCCGACCCGGTCCAGCTGCGACCAGGCACGGTCGATGTGGCCCAGGGTCTGCCGCGCGTCGCCCCGTACCGCGTGTCCGCGCGCCAGGTACAGATCGCTCATCGCACCCGCCCAGTACCGGCCGGCGGCGGCCTGCCGGATCGCGCCTCCGTAGGCGAGGGCGGACGGGCCGTCGCCCTCCAGCCGCGCCAGCGTGCTCATGTCGCTGAGCGCGGCCACCTCCGTTCCGACATGACCGGCCAGTCCGGCCCAGACCAGCGACCGGTCGAGCCAGGCCATCGCCGTCGCGTTGCGACCCCACAGCAGTCGCAGGCAGCCGGCGGACTGCGCGTACTCGGCCGCCAGTGGGGCGAGTTGGCGTTGGTACGGGGCCGCGGGCAGGGCCATCCAGCGGAGCATCGCGTGCAGGGTGCGCTCGACCACGACGGTCGCTCCGGGCCAGGCGCGTTCCTCGTCGGCCCGCAGGCAGACGGCGAGCAGCGCCGTCAGGGCATGCACCGTGTCGATGTCCAGCGCCGGGCACGCCACGGTGGCCGGGCCGAGCGAGCAGAAGGCCGAGTGCAGGGCGACGACATCGGCGAGCACGGGGACGGTGCAGCCGTCACGGCCGTGCACCGGACACATCAGCCCGTAGCTGGGCAGGCGGCTGGGCAGGACGGTGTCCGGCGGCAGCATCGCGAGCAGGGTGCCTCCCGCGGGCTCCCCGGGCAGGGGCCCCTGCCGTGCGGGGGCCGGTGCGGGGCGCGTACCCGAACCATCCTCGCCGGTGCCGCCCGCGCCCGCGGCCTCCGCCGCCTCGCAGGCGGCGAGGAGCGCGCCGCCCGCCGACATCAGCTCGTCCAGCCTGCGGGCCAGCGGCAGCGGTGTCCGGCGGGTGCCGTGCTCCAGTTTGCTGATCGCGGTGTGGTCGTATCCGACGCGGGCGCCCACCTGGGCCTGGGTGAGCCCGGCACGCCTGCGCCACTGACGCAAACAGGTGCCGAAGGCACGCCACACCTCCGCGGTGCGGGCATCCGGCGCGGGGCCCATGCCCTCGGTCACCCGGAACTCCGCGGAACCCCGCCGGGTGCCCCACCCGTGCCACGCTCATGGCTCATAGCCGGGAGGATAGCGAGCGCGTGTGCGCGCTGTCCCCTGTGCGTCGGAAAGATGGCGCCTTCCCGTTCCCTCCCGTTACGCGGTGGCACCGCCCGATCCGACGATCCGTCATATCCCTTGGGTCGCCTGCGGGATGGGGCTCGTGGCCGATTACGGCCGGTGGCCCGGACGATTCGCGGAGGCGCCGCATGAACGGGTCGTCCGCCGGGCATATGACGGGTGACCGACAGGGGGTGGTGGCAATGGGCCGCATCAGGATCGTTCGACGACCGCAGCTGCCGTCCCGGCCGCCGCCCCTCGATCTGAGGACCCCGTCCGGCCGCCCGCTGCCGTACTGAGCGCCGGGTCCCGGCGCGCCGCGGTCCGGAGCGGGGACAGCGCCGCGCCCTGTCCGTGGGAACCCGCGAAACCTCCTTCTGCGTGATGATGGGCGGGGAGCCGTCGCGGCGAGCGGCAGTGGCCGGAGGCGTCGCGTCGGCCGATGCGGAAGGGACGGCCGCCATGCACGCATCCCGGACGAAGGGACCGGCCGCAATGTCAGCGGTCGCGCTGGCGCTGCTCGTCGCCGCGCTGGCCGGCTGCGAGGGCGGCGGTGGGGGAACGGCCTCCTCGCCGAGCGGCCCCGTCACGCCCACGTCCGACGGATCGCGTGCCCATGTGCTCGCCGTGAAGATCGACAACGTCGGCCCCGCCCGCCCGCAGACCGGGCTCGACAAGGCGGACATCATCTACGTGGAGCAGGTCGAGGCCGGTCTCAGCCGCATACTGGCCGCCTATTCGTCCAGGCTGCCGGCCGTGGTCGGCCCGGTGCGCAGCGCCCGGGAGTCGGACCTGGAGCTGCTCCGCCAGTTCGACCGGCCGACGCTCGCCTTCTCCGGGGCCCAGTCCAAGCTCCTCCCGGCCATCGCGGCGGCCCCGTTGGACCCGGTGTCCCCCGAGAAGGATCCGGACGCCTACTTCCGCGACACCGGCCGCCCGGCACCGCACAACCTCTATCTGCGCACCGGCAGGACACCGCACGCCACCACCGGCGCGAACGCGGCCTCGGACATCGGGCTGCGTTTCTCCGCCGCCGTGCCGGGCGGCAGGAGCGTCGCCGGTCGCACGGTCCGCTATCCGGCGGCGAGCTTCGCGTTCACCTGGTCGGCCGAGCGGGACCGATGGCTCGTGTCCATGGACGGCACACCGGCCCGTACGGCCGAAGGCGCCCGGCTCGGCGCGGCCGATGTGGTGGTGCAGTACGTCACCGTGCGACCCTCGCTGTTCCGGGACCGGTGGGGCAGCACGTCCCCGTACACCGAGACCGTGGGCTCCGGCTCCGCCCTGGTGCTGCGCGACGGCAAGGAGTACGACGTCCGTTGGTCACGGCCCGCGGCCGGATCCACAACCTCCTTCACCACCCGGGACGGCGAGCCGATGACCTTCGCCCCGGGCCAGGTGTGGATCGTCTTCGCGCAGAAGTGAGACGACCGGTGGACCCGGCCATCCCGTCGGCGCGGCACCCGGATTACGGAAAACCGCAGGGTGGCGGGTGCGGAGAACCGTAGCCGGTTCGACGGCAATCCCCGTACCGGCTCCGGTCGTCGATTCCTAGCGTTGCCGGTGAGGCGCGGCGGACTTCTCGCGCCTCACCACAACGGCCAGGAGTAAGTTCATGGATTTCGTCATTCTGGGTCTCCCCCAGGAACCCGCGGGCGGTGTGGCGGGCTGGGCGGCCGGTCTCGTCGACACCATGGGAGGTCCGGGAGCCGGCCTCGCCATCGCCCTGGAGAACCTCTTTCCGCCGCTGCCCAGCGAGGTCATTCTCCCGCTGACCGGGTTCGCGGCGGGGCAGGGTGTCATCGGTCTGGCCTCCGCACTCTTCTGGACCACCCTGGGTTCGGTGGTCGGCGCGGTGGTTCTGTACTGGATCGGAATGCTCTTCGGCCGCGACCGCATGCATGCGATCTGGGCGAGGCTCCCGCTGGTGAAGGGTTCCGATCTGGAGCGTACGGAACAGTGGTTCGCCCGGCACGGCACCAAGGCCGTGCTCCTCGGCCGCATGGTGCCGATCTTCCGCAGTCTCATCTCCGTGCCGGCCGGTGTGGAGCGCATGTCGCTGCCGCTCTTCGTGACGCTGACCGCCGTGGGCAGCCTGCTGTGGAACTCGGTGCTCGTGATGGCCGGTTACTGGCTCGGCGACCGGTGGGATCTGGTGGAGACCTACGTCGGGGTCCTGTCCAAGGCCGTTCTCGTCCTGGTCCTGGTCGCCCTCGCCGGGTACGTGGCCATGCGCCTGCGGCCCCGTGGCCGGGCACAACACCGCCGGGTCCCGTGAGCCCGACGCCGAAGCCCCGCACGCCCGCGGTCGCCCCTGCCCGGCCGGAAGGATCTTGCCGTGAGCATGCCGCGCGGCTAGGGTCTCTCGTTCGGATCAGGCCGGATCAGGGAGCGAGGTCCGGTGCTGTGGATCGCAAGGCGGAGGAGGGCGTCATGGCGGAGTCATGGCGACCGACGACAACGCGGCGAGGGGCGGTGCCGGGGCACGCGAGCCCGGCATGGCCCGAACGAGAGAGCCTGGAGTCGGCAACCGTGCAGGGGGATTCCGCGGATGGTACGACCGGCCGTCTTCCAGACCTGCCCGACCTGCGGCGCGACGAGACGGGCGCCCCTGTGGCGCACCCTCGTCCATGGCTCCGCAGAGCCGCGGGCGCACTGCTCGGCTGTTTCACCGCCCTGACCGGACTGCTGTACTTCGCCGTACCGGGCGGCCTGTCGCTGCCGTTCGTCCTGTGGCCCCGTACCCGGCTGCGCGCTCTGGCCCTGCTGAGCGCCGGGGCGCGGGGGCTCACCGGCCTGGAACGGCTGCGGCGCAGTGTCTTCTTCGGCGATGTGTTCCCCGCCCACCACGCGTCCGACCGGGACGTCCTTCGCTATCTGGCCGCCCGCACCGGCGCCGGGGCACTGTACGCCGGGGTGCTCGCGCTGCTGGGATACGGGGCCGTACTGGCCGGACTGCTGGCCGCGGGGGTGGCCCGCGACCCCACCGACTGGCAGGGCCTGCTGCCCCAGGCAGCACTCGGCGGTGTCCTGCTCTTCCTCGACCTCCAGGGTCTCTTCTCGCTGAACGCACTCGACACCCGGTTGGCACGCGATCATTTCGGGCCCTCCGAACGGGAGTTGCTGGAGCGGCGCATCGCCGAACTCGCCGCCAGCCGGGCCTCGGTGCTCCGGGCGGTCGACGCGGAACGCAGGCGCATCGAACGCGATCTGCACGACGGCGTGCAGCAGCGGCTCGTGGCACTGGCCATGCTGCTGGGCCGGGCCCGCCGCAACCGGACGCCCGAGCAGGCCGAGTTGCTGCTTCGGCAGGCCCACCAGGCCTCCCAGGAGGTTCTCACCGAACTGCGCGAGGTGGCCTGGCGCGTCTACCCGTCGGCTCTCGACGACCTGGGGCTCGAAGAGGCTCTCGGCGGAGTGGCCCAACGCTGCGGCATTCCGCTGCACATGGAGTTCGCACTGCCGCTGCCGCTGCCCCGGCCGGTGGAGACCGCCGCCTACTTCGTGGTCTGCGAGGCCGTGACCAACGCGGCCAAGCACTCCCGGGCGACCCGTATCCGGGTGGGCGTCAGGGGCGACGGGAGCCGGGTGTCCGTGTTCGTCCAGGACAACGGCACCGGGGGCGCGGATCCGCTGGGCGGCGGACTCTCCGGGCTGCGCGGGCGGGTGGACGCGCTGGACGGCCGGCTGTACATCGACAGCCCCTGCGGGGGCCCCACCACGATCACCGCGGAGTTGCCGTGCGCGTAATGCTCGCCGAGGACTCGACCCTGCTCAGAGAGGGACTCGCCCTGCTGCTCGCGGAGGAGGGGCACGAGGTCCTCGCCTCGGTGGGTGACGGCACCTCCCTCGTCCGGGCGGTCGAGGCGGACCCGCCGGACCTCGTCGTCGTCGACATCCGGATGCCTCCCACCCACACCGACGAGGGGCTGCGGGCCGCACTGGAGATCCGCGAGCGCTGGCCCCTGGTCGGTGTGCTGGTGCTCTCCCAGCACGTGGAACGCAACTACGCGGTCCGGCTGCTGTCCCAGAACGCCGAGCGGGTCGGCTATCTGCTCAAGGACCGGGTCGCGCAGGTCGACGAGTTCCTGGAATCGCTGGAGCGGATCCACGCGGGCGGCGCGTCCATCGACGCGGAGGTCGTACGGCAGTTGGTGGTCCGCACCACGCACGTCGACCCGTTGGCCCGGCTGACTCCCCGGGAACGCAGCGTCCTGCAGGAGCTGGCGCAGGGCCGCAGCAACGCGGCCATCGCGCAGCAGCTGCACATCTCGCTCAGCTCGGTCGAGAAGAACCTCAACGCGGTCTTCGAGAAGCTCGATCTGCCGCGCGCCACCGGCTACAGCCGACGGGTGCTGGCGGTCCTGCGCTATCTGGAGTCGTGACCGGGTTCTCCCGGTCCCGGCGCGCTCAGCTCCGCCGGGCGGCGGCGTACCGGCTCAGGAAGAGGGCCTCGACTTGGGCCATGTGCTGGATCTCGGTGGGGTCGACGCTCTCGTTGGGGGCGTGGATGAGGCACTGCGGTTCCTCCACGCCCATCAGGATGATCTCGGCACGGGGGTACGCGCCGGTGAGGACGTTGCACAGAGGGATGGAGCCGCCCTGGCCGAGGGCGGCCATCGGCTTGCCGTAGACGTCCGCCATGGCCCGGCCCAGGGTCGCGTAGGCCGGTCCGTCGGTGGCGGCCCGGAACGGCGCCCCGGTCCCTTCCGGTTCGACCGAGACGTGCGCGCCCCAGGGGGCGGCCTTCTCCAGATGGGCGGTCAGTGCCAGCAGTGCGGCGTCCGCGTCCGTTCCCGGGGGTACGCGCAGGCTCACCCGGGCCCGTGCGGTGCCCTGGACGGCGGCGGAGGAGCCGACGACCGGCGGGCAGTCGATGCCCAGGACGGTGACGGCGGGGCGGGCCCAGAGCCGGTCGGAGACCGTACCGGAACCGGTGAGCGACACCCCGTCCAGCACATCGGCGTCGCGCCGGAACTGCTCCTCGTCGTACGGCGCCCCGGACCAGGTCCCGGAGGCGTCGAGGCCGTCGATGCGCGTTCCGCCGTCCTGGTCGCGCAGGGTGGACAGGAGCTGGACGAGGGCGGCGAGGGCGTCCGGGGCCGGCCCGCCGAACATTCCGGAGTGCACTTCTCCCCGGAGCGTGGACACGGTCACCACGAGACCGGCGAGGCCCCGCAGGAAGGTGGTCACGGTCGGCTGCCCCACGGCGGCGTTGCCCGTGTCGCAGATCAGCAGGGCGTCGGCCAGGAACTCCTCGCGGTGCTGCTCGACGTACGCCTCCATGCCGCCGGTGCCCTGTTCCTCCGAGCCCTCGGCGACGAACCGGAGCCCGACGGGCAGGTCGTCCCCGAGGGCCCGCAGAGCGGTGAGGTGCATGACGATGTTGCCCTTGCAGTCCGCGGTGCCGCGTCCGTACCAGCGGCCGTCGCGCTCGGTGAGCGTGAAGGGGGGCGAGGTCCAGGCCGCGTCGTCGAGCGGCGGCTGGACGTCGTAGTGGCAGTAGAGCAGCACGGTCGGTGCTCCGGGCGGCGGCGGGCGGTGGCCGAGCACCGCGGCGCTGCCGTCGGGCGTCTCGGCGAGATGCACATCGTGCAGGCCCGCCCCGGTGAAGGCGTCGGCGACCCACTGGGCCGCTCTCCGGCATTCCTCGGGCGGGTACTGGCGGGGGTCGGCGACGGACGGAATCGAGACCAGCTCGGTGAGATCCGCCTTGGCGCGCGGCATCAGGGCGGCGATCCGGTCGGCCAGTTCGTGCTCGATCATCGTTGTCTCCCGGTCGTCGGGTCCGGACTCGGGTGGTCCGGTTCTCCTGGTCCTTCGGGGCGTACGGGTTCAGCGCCGGACCGTGCTGTCGGTCCTGAGCTCGTCCACGGTCCGGTCGAACGCTTCGGCCTGGTCCGGGCAGTAGACCTGGAGGACGATCCGTTCGGCTCCGACCGTCCTGGTGTCGGCGATGACGGGCCGCTGTCCGGGCCCGCCCGAGCCGTTGGACAGCTGGATCTTCCACAGGGCGGTCCTGAGCGCGTCGTCGGGGGACTCGCACACGATGCCGCCGTCCGCGCCCAGCAGCCTCTGGACGGTGCCGGAGTCGGGTGCCGGATATCCGGCCTCCACCAACCGGTCGCTGAGCGCGTCGGCCTTCTTGCGGGACTCGTTGGTGGCCCTGACGCTCGTGTACTGGACGATGCCGATGACGACGAGGGCGACCAGGAGCACGATCGCGCCGAGGTAGATCCAGCGGTGCTCGGAGGCCATGCGCGTCGGGCTCATGCGCCACCGCCCGACGCCGCGCCTTCCGGACCGGCCGGGAGGCCCGCGGCGGGAGTGCGCCAGCTGGGCTTCCGGAGCCTGAGGAAGAGGTACGGCAGGAGCAGGCCGAGCACGACGAGCCCGCCGCCGACCAGCGCGATGTACGTCCAGACGCTGCCGCCGCCGAACTGCGAGGACGGTACGAAGCCGATGGCCAGGGCGGCGAGCGAGGCGAGCAGACCGAGCACGCACAGGGGTACGAGGGCGGGGGCGCGGTAGCCGCGCGGGTGGTCGGGCCGGGTCCTGCGGAGCCGGATCGCGGCGGCGAACATCAGCAGGTAGACGATGAGATACACCTGTGTGGTGATCACGGAGAAGATCCAGTAGGCGCTGGAGACATTGGGGATCAGCGCGTACATGAGGGCGATGGCGGTGGTCACGACGCCCTGGGTGACGAGGATGTTCTGCTGGATGCCGTTCTTGTTGAGCTTCTGGAGGAACGGTGGCAGATAGCCCTCCTCCCGGGAGATCAGCAGGAGGCCCTTGGACGGCCCCGCCAGCCAGGTCAGCATGCCGCCGAGCGCCGCCGCGACGAGGGCGACGGCCACGACCGGGGTGAGCCAGCCGACGTGGAAGTGCGAGAAGAACGCGTCGAACGCCTGCATCACACCGGCGGTGAGGCTCAGTTGCCCGGCCGGGACGACCCAGCTGATGGCCAGCGCCGGAAGGATGAAGATCAGCAGCACCAGTCCCATGGCGAGGAACATCGACCTCGGGTACTCCCTGGCGGGATTCTTCAGCGCCGAGACATGGACGGCGTTCATCTCCATGCCGGAGTAGCTGAGGAAGTTGTTGACAATCAGGACGAGGCTGGCGAGCCCCGTCCACTGGGGAAGCAGATGACTGCCGGTCATCGGAGCGGCGGAGCCGTTGCCCTGGCCCAGGAAGACGAGCCCGAGGACCACGAGGACGGTGCCCGGAATCAGTGTCCCGATGATCAGGCCCCAGGACGAGAGCCCCGCGACGGCCTTCGTGCCCCGGGCGGAGACCCACACCCCGGTCCAGTACAGGACCATGATCACGATCGCGGTGTACAGGCCGCTGCCGGCCAGCCTCGGATCGATGACGTAGGCGATGGTGCCGGCGACGTACGCGAGCAGGCTCGGGTAGTAGAAGATCGTCATCGCGAACTGGCACCACACGGCGAGGAATCCGAGCGGCTTCGACAGCCCCTCGCTCACCCAGCGGTAGACACCGCCGTTCCACCCCGACGCCAGCTCGGCGGAGACCAGCGCCGTCGGCATCAGGAACACGATCGCCGGGACGACATAGAGGAAGACGCAGGCCAGCCCGTACACGGCCATCGTCGGGGCGGACCGCAGGCTGGCCACCGAGGCGGTGGTCATCAGCGCCAGGGTGATCCAGGTCATCCCCGGCGCCGCGGCCTTCCCGGCCCGTGGCCGCGGTGCGGGGATCTCCGACTCGGCTTCCGAGGGGACGTCCATGGTGCTCATACGGCACTCCTTGCGGCGGCAGAACGGTGCTGACGGGAAGGGGCGACGGAACTCGTGCGGCGGAGGGGCGGGCCGGGACGGGACGGGGCCTCGGCGTGCGGCGGGGCCGGGTGACACGGCGTCGGCCGGTGCGGCGGCACCGGCATGCCCTCGGGGAAGCCGGGATCGTGTAAGGGTCTTCGACTCGCCGGACGACGCTCCATCAGACTGTCCCTTTCACCCGAGCAGCTGGCCAGCAAAGGTAAATTGTCATGGTTTCAGCTACTTCGCATCTTGGGCTCCCTTCAGGAAGGTGCCGGATTTCCGGACCGGGCTCCGCACCGGCCGTCCTTGATCGATGATGATGCGGATGGCTGCCGTCCCCGGTACGGCACCGGCTCCAGGAAGGGGTTCCCGATGCGGGAAACGACGCCAGACCGGTCTCCGTCGGACGCCCGGTCCGACCACGGCCCGGACGAGGATGCCCAGGTGATCGTGGTGGGGGCGGGGCCCGCGGGATCGGCCGCGGCCTTCCACCTCGCCAGGGCGGGTGTCGATGTCCTGCTGCTGGAGAAGTCCCGCTTCCCCCGGGAGAAGGTGTGCGGGGACGGCCTGACTCCGCGTGCGGTGCACCAACTCATCAGGATGGGCGTCGACATCAAGGCTCCGGGATGGACGCGCTCACGCGGTATGCGGTGGGTGGCCGGGGACCACCAGGTGCACATCGACTGGCCCGCGCTCGGCCGCTACCCGGACTTCGGCCTCTCGCGCAGCCGGCACGATTTCGACGACATCCTCGCCCGGCACGCCGTCGCCGCCGGAGCCCGGCTGCGCAGCGGTGTGAAGGTGACCGAGCCGCTGACCGACCGGGCCGGCCGCATCACCGGTGTCACCGCCACGACCACGGAGAAGGAGCCCCTGACCTTCCACGCACCGATCGTGATCGCCGCCGACGGCGCCTCCGCCCGCCTCGCCCTCGCCATGGGTCTGCAGCGGGACAGGAACAGGCAGATCGCGACGGCCGCCCGCCGCTACTACCGCAGCCCCGAGCGCTCCGCGGAGGAGTATCTGGAGCTGTGGGCCGACCTCCGGTTCCCCGGGAGCGATCACTACCTGCCCGGATACGGCTGGATCTTCCCCATGGGCGACGGCCGCGTCAACGTCGGTCTCGGAGCGCTGCCGCACCGCCGGCACGGAAAGGCGGACCTGCGCGCCACCCTGGACGAGTGGCTGGCCCGTACGCCCGAGGCCTGGGGACTGCGCGACGAGAACGCGGAGGGCCCGATCCGCAGCGCGGCCCTTCCGCTGGGCTTCAACCGCCATCCCCTCTACACCCGCGGGCTCCTGCTCGTCGGTGACTCCGGGGGCATGATCAGTCCCTGGAACGGCGAGGGGATCGGCCAGGCCATGGAGGCCGGCGAGGTCGCCGCCGAGACCGCCACGCTGGCCCTCGCCCTTCCCCGGGGCCCCCGGCGCGAGCAGGTGCTGCACGGCTACCCCGTCGAGATGAACCGCCGCTGGGGGCGCTACTACCGCCTCGGCAACACGGCCGCCGATCTGGTCTTCAGCCGTTCCGGCTTCCAGCCGGTCCTCAACCGTTATGTCATGGGGTCGCCGTTCCTGCTCAACACCCTGGCCCGGCTGCTCACCAACCTCACGGACAAGCCCTCGCACGACCTGGTCGACCATCTGCTCAACGGCGTCGTGCGCCTCGTACCGGAACCGAAGGTGCGGCGCGGGCGCTGAGACGGGTCCGGGCCGGGCGGGGCCCTTCGCGGATACGCCCTACGACCGACGACGGGGTTTGCCGCGTTTGGCGGCCTTGGGGCCGCCGGAGCCGCTCCGCGGGTTCTTCCCGCCCGATCTGCCGGCCGACTTGCCGGTGGATCCGCCGGTCGCCCTGCCCGTCGCGGGCTTGCGCCGCGCACCGTCCGAGTCGGCGCGCTTGCCCTTCGGCTGCGCCTGGGGCCTCGCTCGGCCCCTCGTGCTGTTGACGGTCCTCCCCCGGACGATCCCGATGAACTCCTCCACCAGATCGGTGGTCTCGTCCTCCAGCCAGGACAGCGCGACGCGCGATTCGGGGGCGTCCGACACCGGCCGGTACGTGAGGTCCTTGCGGTGGTGGAGGCGGGCGAGCGACTGCGGTACGACGAGCAGCCCCACCCCCGCCGCCACCAGCTCGACGGCGTCCGCGGTGGTGGCGGGGCGCTCGACGGCGGGCCGCCCCGGGCGCTGCTCCCAGTCGAGGGTGTCGTCGAGGGGGTGCAGCACGATGTCGTCGGCCAGGTCCGCGGCGGAGACCTCGTCGACCGTCGCCATGATGTGGTCCTTCGGCACCACGACCACGGTTGTCTCGGCGTAGAGGGGGATGGCGCTGAGGGCCGTCCGGTCGATCGGCAGGCGCACCAGACCGGCGTCGGCGTCACGGCCCCGCAGCACGTCGGGCGCCTCGGCGGCCGACACCCCCACGAGGGTCAGCGGGATGTCGGGCAGCCGCTCGTTCCAGATCCGCACCCACTTTCCGGGTGTCACCCCCGGGACGTACGCGAGCCGGAACGAAGGGGTTTCTTCCGAGCTTGTCACTCCGCCAGGTTACCGGCCCTGGTCAGAGGTAGCGCACATGCTCGATACCCTTGTCCTCATGACGTCGCACAAGACCGCCCAGACGATGAAGCCCGCGACCGCGGCAAAGAAGCTGGGTGTGTACCTCGAGGCCACCCCCGCCGAGTTCCAGGAGGGTGTCGTCTCGCGCACCGAGCTCAACGCACTGCAGGCCGACCCGCCCGAGTGGCTGCAGGAACTGCGACGCAACGGCCCGCACCCCCGGCCGGTGGTCGCCGCGAAGCTGGGTGTCTCGATCTCGGGCCTCGCCCGTGGCGGAATCACCGAAGCCCTCACGACGGAGCAGATCGACGCGCTGAAGCAGGAAGCCCCCGACTGGCTCCAGCAGGAACGCGCCACCCAGGCGGAGGTCCGGAAGGAAGCGGTGCGCATCAAGGAGAAGAACGCCGCCCGCGACGACCAGCAGGCCTGATCCGGACGAAAGACCTAGCCGTCGGCGGCCACGCCCAGCATCCGGGCATGCAGGGCGCGGACTTCGTCGGCGAGCGACGGGTCGGGGCCTGACACCGGGATGCCCGGAGCGACGACATGGATGGGGAGGGCCGCGACCGGCCCCGCGTCGAAGCCCCAACTCCGGCGCCACGCCACCAGTTGCTCGGCGCTCGACGCGTACACGATGCGGCCCAGGCCGACCCAGGCGTGGGCCGCACTGCACATCGGGCAGTGCTCGCCCGATGTGTAGACGACGCTCGCCCGCCGCTCCTGCGGGGACAGGTTCCCGGCCGCCCAGCGCGCGATCTCGAACTCCGGATGGCGGGTCGCGTCGCCGTCCTTGACCCTGTTGCGGTCGTGGAACCTGACCGTGCCGCGTTCGTCCACGAGGAGCGAGCCGAACGGCTCGTCACCGGCCGCGAGCGCCTCGCGCGCCAGGCCGACGCAACGACGGAGGAACTCGCGGTCCTCCCCCGTGACCGTCTGTGACTCGCCCACCCCGCCCATATCACTCTCTGTGCCCATATCTCCAGGCTAACAGTTCCACTGCATTCGGTATACCATTCGTGCACGGTGGGCTGCCTCGGCGCGGCCCTCCCTCGCATGCCGACCGGCCGCGACAGCCGGTCCGCCGACCGCGACACGGAGGCACGAGCCAGTGAGGAACGCTCCGGCGGACACCACCGCGCGGGAAGCGGTCTGGAACGCACCGGGCATGCCCGCGCTGCTGCTCCTGACGGCCACGGGATTCTCGGGATTCGCGGTACTGCTGCCCACCGCGCCGCTCTGGGCCGTGCACGGCGGCGCCGACGCGGCCGGCGCCGGTTCGGTCAACGCTGTCCTGATGCTCTGCACCGTGCTCGCCCAGACCCTCGTCCCGACGTCCATACGCCGCCTCGGCTGGCGGACCACCCTGGTCTGCGGGATGGTCCTGCTCGGCGCTCCCGCACTCCCGCACCTGCTGACGGCGGACCTCGGCGTGGTGCTCGCCCTCGCCGCGGTGCGCGGACTCGGGTTCGGCGTGCTCACGGTCTGCGGCGCGAGCGCCGTCGCCGAACTCGTCGAGCCGGCCCGGCGCGGGAAGGCGGTCGGGGCATACGGTCTGGCGATCGCGGGGCCTCAGTTCATCCTGGTCTCGACCGCGCCCTGGGCCGCGGAGAACCTCGGCTTCGAGGTCGTGTTCGCGATCGGTGCGCTGCCCCTGCTCGGCGTGCTGCCCGCACTACGGCTCGCCCGCCGGCTGAGCGGGCACCCGGCCGGGGCCGAGGATCCACCGCACCGGGACGGCACGGCGGGCGGACGCGCCGCGTACCTTCCACTGCTCCGGCCGATGCTGCTCCTGCTCGGCGTCACGACGGCCGGGGGCGCCCTGATCACCTTCGCCCCGCAGATGAGCAGCGACCCCACCGCGACCCTGGCCGGATTGCTGCTCCTGACGGGGACGGCGGCCGTCTCCCGCTGGCGGTTCGGGGCACTGGCCGACCGGTACGGCACCCGGCCGTTCCTCTGGCCGCTCGTGATCGTCACGGCCGCGGGGCTCGCCCTGACCGCCTCGGCGGTGACCTCGCCGGAGGCGACGGGCATGGTTCCCCTGCTGGCCGGGACGGCCCTGGTCGGGGTCGGCTACGGCGGACTCCAGAACCTGACCCTGGTGGACGCCTTCGCCGCCGTCGACCGTCGGTCCAGCGGTGTCGCGAGCGCCGTGTGGAACATCGGGTTCGACGCCGGAACGGGAGTGGGCGCCCTCCTCGTCGGCTACCTCGCCACGGCGGCCTCGTTCTCCCTGGCGCTCATGGTCACGGCCGCGCTCTCCCTCGCCACACTGCCGCTCGCCCTCGCACGTCGACGCGGTGCCGGACTCCGCCATCCGACCGACCGACACCAGGGAATTTGGTATACCATTACTTCATGGCTCATGTGATACTGACGAACGTCCGCCCCTGGGGTGCGGCGCCCGTGGACATCGTGATGTCCGGCGCCGAGATCCTCTCCGTGGTGCCCGCCGGAACGGCGGCCGGCGACGGTGACCGCCTCGACGGCGGCGGGCTTCTCGCCCTGCCCGGCTTCATCAACGCGCACGCCCATCTCGACAAGAGCTGGTGGGGGCAGCCATGGGTTTCCTACGGCGGGGAGGCCACGACGCAGGGGCGCATCTCCCACGAACGCGCGGAGCGCGACGAACTCGGCATCCCCAGCCCGTCCTCGACCACCGCCGTGCTGGGCGAGTTCCTCCGGCATGGCACGACGGCGGTACGCAGTCACGTGGATGTCGACCTCGGTGTCGGGCTGCGCGGGATCGAGGTGGTCCGCGAGGCGGTGGCCACGTTCGGCGGCGCGATCGAGGTGGAGATCGTCGCGTTCCCGCAGGACGGCGTGATACGCCGCCCCGGTGTGCTGGAACTCCTCGATCAGGCGGCCGCGGCGGGCGCGACCGCCATCGGCGGCCTCGACCCGGCTTCGATCGACCGCGACCCCGTGGCGCAGCTCGACGGCCTCTTCGGCATCGCGGAGCGGCGGGGTGTCGGGCTCGACATCCATCTGCACGACGGCGGGGATCTCGGCGCCTTCCAGATCGAGCTCATCATCGATCGCACCCTGCGCACGGGCCTGCACGGCAAGGTGACGGTCTCGCACGGCTTCGCCCTGGGCGAGCTGCCGGCGAACCGGCAGCAGAGCCTGCTCGAAGCCTGCGAGCAAGCCGGTATCTCCTGGGCGACCGTGGCCCCCGTCCGCACCGCGCCGCTGCCGTGGCGCGGGATGCGGGACCGCGGTGTCCCGATCGGTCTGGGCACCGACGGGATCCGGGACCTGTGGTCGCCGTACGGTGACGGCGACCTCCTGCGCGTCGCGCTCGGCTTCGCCCGGCTCCACGGTCTGCGCACCGACGAGGAACTCGCCTACGCGGTGGAGCTGGCCTCCACGCGCGCGGCGGGCTTCGTGCACCGCGACGCCCACGACATCGTCGCGGGGGCGCGGGCGGACGTCGTGCTGCTGGACGCCGAGAACGTCCAGGACGCTCTCGTCCGCACGCCGCGCCGGCAGCTGGTGATCGCCGGCGGGCGAGTGGTGGTGCGGGACGGCGAGCTCCGGATCTGATCCCGGTCGGTGACGACGGGTACAGCCGCGGCGGAGAGGTTCCGCCGCGGCCGTGCTCCTGGTCCGGGCCCACGTCGCCCTGGACCGGGTCCACATCCCATGGCCGGTACCCCCGCGCTACGGGACGTGCACGCCGCTGTACCTGAGCAGTTGGGGCACCCGGGCCGCGAGCATCAGCAGAACCACGACCAGCAGGAGCACGCTGAGGAACGCGGTGGTACCGACCCCCAGCAGCCGGGCCGCCGCGCCGAGCGCCAGCGAGGCGAAGGGCATCACGCCGATGGCGAGTTCCTGGAGGCCGAGGGCGCGCCCCCGCACCTCCGGCGCGGTCGTCATCAGCACCAAGGTGGTCTGCAGCACGCCGAACGAAGCGCTCATCAACCCGGTGCACGCCATCAGGGCGAACGAGAGCGGCACCGTCCGGGACAGCGCGAACAGTGACCACAGGACACCCCACGCCGCCGTGCCGAGCACGAACAGCCCGCCCTTGAACCTGAAGTCGCCGAGCATGGCGAGGACGAGCGAACCGGCGAGGCCGCCCAGGCCCCCGCAGGTCAGGAGCCATTCGACGTCGTCGCCGGTGAGGACGCAGGGCCCGGTCTCCACCACACGCGGGGCGACGGGTTCCGCGTGCATGGCCGCGATGAGCTTCTCCACCGGATCACGCGGTGCGGTGTCGGCGGGCAGACCGAAGTGGGCCGCGAGCCGGCCGTAGGTGTTCCCGCCTGCGCCGCTCAGGCCGGCGGACGCGCCGAGGATGCGGAATCCCGCCTCGGTGCCGGTCAGGTTGCTGAACAGCGGTGCGGGGCTCTTCGTCTCGTAGACGCGCCGGGTGATGGCCCCGGCCTCCAGCACGGGACCGACCGGTTCGCGGATGTCGACCGCGTCGCCCGTGGCCAGCAGATTCTCGACGAAGTCACGGAAGTCGAGCGCGCTGCCTCGTTGGGTCATCTGGCGCCGTTCTCCCCCGAGGAACGGGAGCAGTTCCTCGGCCTGTTGCGGCGGGCGGCGCAGCGGAGGGAGCGCTAGCTCCGCCTGCACGGCGGCGCAGCGACGGGAGCGGTGACTCCGCCTCCGTGGCAGCCGGTGCCGCCGGACGCCGGTGCCGCTGCCGGGCGGCGCGCTCAGGAGACCGTGAGCGCTCCGGTGTCCCGGGCCGGCCTGGCCTTCGCGGCGGTGTCCGAGACCGGCTCCTCGCCCTTCGCCCAGGCCCTCGCCGCGGCGGGCCGCGGAATCTGCCTGGTCACCGACGACGCCCGCTTCGGCCTGTCCGAACTGATCGTGCGCACACCGGACGGCCCGCTCACGGTCCCCCTGTACGCGGGGTGGGACGCCTCCCACTACGCCCGCTCCGCCATCCACGCCCTGGTCGACAAACTGCGCACCTACTGCGACGTCCGCATGCGGCGGTTCCCGGGGCTGTGACCCGCTACCCCGGACAGCCAGTGCGACGGCGCTACCAGTAGTGGCGCCGGCCGCCCACCGCGTGCCCCACGGCGCCCAGGATCCACAGGACGGCACCGATCACGACGAGCGCGACGCCGATGGTCCACAGGATCGAGATTCCGGCCACCAGCCCGATGACCAGCAGAATGACACCGAGGACGATCATGGCGTCCTCCAATCGTGCGGCTCCTCCCAGTATGCGCCCGGCCGCACACCGGAGGAATCCGGCAGGATCACACGCCCGGCGACGCGATCACACCCCCGGCAGCCGGCGCGCGGAGCAGCACAGGTAGCGGGCCCAGGTCACCACCAGGCACAGGCCGTAACCCGAGGAACGCCACATACGCCGCCTGCCCGTTGTGTGTCTGCAGGAAGGACTGCCGTGGCGCGCCCGGTGCTGAAGCGCTTCGACGAGGCGTCCGGGAAGACGGCGCGGCAACTGCCCGGCGCGGCTACTCGAACCGCGTGATGTCACCGGCTCCCCGGCGGACGATCTCGGGTTCGCCGCCGGAGAAGTCGATGACCGTGGTCGGCTCGGTGCCGCAGTCGCCCGAGTCGACGACGGCGTCCACCACGTGGTCGAGCCGTTCCTTGATCTCCCAGCCCTGTGTCAGCGGCTCGTCCTCGTCGGGCAGGAGCAGGGTGCTGGAGAGCAGCGGTTCCCCGAGTTCGGCGAGCAGCGCCTGAGCGACCACGTGGTCGGGGATCCGGACTCCGACCGTCTTCTTCTTCGGGTGCAGCAGTTGGCGCGGCACCTCTTTGGTCGCGGGGAGGATGAAGGTGTAACTGCCGGGCGTCGCCGCCTTGATCGCCCGGAACACGTCGTTGTCGACGTGCACGAACTGCCCGAGCTGGGCAAAGTTCTGGCACACGAGCGTGAAGTGGTGACGGTCGTCGAGGTGCCGGATCGACCGGATCCGGCCGATGCCGTCACGGCTGCCCAGCCGGCACCCCAGTGCGTAGCAGGAGTCCGTCGGGTACGCGACGAGCGCGCCGGATCGGATGCTGTCGGCCACGCTGCTGATGGTGCGCCGCTGAGGATTCTCGGGGTGCACGTCGAAGTACTTCGCCATTCGCGGAGTCTACGGGCTGCCCGTGGACCGGACCGCTCATCGGCGGGCGTGTGACCGCATCGCCCGTCCGCGCGCCGCCGGTGTGGCGGTCGGCGAGGGCTGCGGCCGGGGCGACGACAGCGGGCACCGTGCGATCCGAGCCGACTGAAACCAGAACCACACGAACCGAAACCAGGACCACAGGAACCGAAACCGGAAACAACGCCGGGGTGAGAACCCTTGCGGGCGTGAGCCGCCCGGAATACGGGGCCGGCGGTACCGGCAGCAGAGAAGAATCCCCGGCCCGCAATTGCGGGCCGGGGATTCTCCCGGGTATATTGAGTGGTTCTGTGTTCACACAGAAAAAACCCACCACAGGGCCACTAATGAACACCGTATCCGGCAGGGAGCCATTTTGTCAAATCGGGAAAGCGCCGAATTGCAGAAGGAGCAGGAATTCGTCGACCGGCTCTACGACCGTGTCGACGTCCTGCGCGGAGTCGCCGCGCAGGACGTCGAGAACGCGCTGACGCCGGTCGGTACGGGCCTGCAGGCCCGTCTCGAACGCGATGTGCTCGTCGCCGAACGCTCGGGTCTGCTGGCTGCCCTGAACGCGGTGGACGGCTCCTTGTGTTTCGGCCGCATCGATCTCTCCGAGGGCACCGCGCACCACATCGGCCGTATCGGAATCCGCGAGGACGACACCGAGCACACGCCTCTGCTGATCGACTGGCGTGCGCCGGTCGCCCGCCCCTTCTACCTCGCCACCGGTCACACGCCCATGGGTCTGCGCCGGCGCAGACACATCACCACCGAGGGCCGCGCCGTCACCGAGCTGCACGACGAGATCCTCGACCTCCGGGACCGGGAGCGCACCGGCTTCGAGGACCCGAGCGGCGACGCCGTACTGCTCGCCGCCCTGAACTCCGCCCGCACCGGCCGCATGGGCGACATCGTGCGGACCGTCCAGGCGGAACAGGACCGCATCATCCGCGCCCCGCACCGCGGGGTCCTCGTCGTCGAGGGCGGCCCCGGGACCGGCAAGACAGCGGTGGCGCTGCACCGGGCGGCCTTCCTCCTGTACGAGCACCGTGAACTGCTCGCCAGGCGCGCCGTCCTGATCGTGGGCCCCAACCCCGCCTTCCTGCACTACATCGGCGAGGTACTGCCCGCGCTCGGCGAGACCGGTGTCCTGCTCGCCACGCAGGCCGAACTCTTCCCCGGGGTCCACGCCGACGGCACCGACACGCCCCGCGCCGCCGCCGTCAAGGGCGGTGCGCGGATGGCGGAGGCGCTCGCCCTCGCCGTCCGCGACCGGCAGCGGCTGCCCGAACCCGGCGCGCCCCTGGTCGTCCCGCACGACGACGGGGACCTCGTGCTCGACCGAGAGATCGCCCACAAGGCCCGGGAGGCGGCCCGCGGCACCCGCCTGCCGCACAATCTCGCCCGTCCGTACTTCGCCTTCCGGATCATCGACGCCCTCACCGCGCAGCTCACCGAGCGGCTCGGCGCAGACCCGTACGGCGGTCCCAACCTGCTCGGCCCCGACGACATCGCCCAGCTCGGCAAGAGCGTCGCGGCCGAGCAGGAGGTGCACGCCGCCATCGAGGAGCTGTGGCCGGTCCTCACCCCGGAGGGGTTCCTCACCGAGTATCTGGCCGACCCCGTGCACATGACGGACGAGGAAGCCGAAGCCATCCGGCGCGCGCCCGGCGACGGGACGTGGACCCCCGCCGATGTTCCCCTGCTCGACGAGGCGGCGGAACTCCTCGGGGTCGACGACAGTGCCGAGCGGGCGGCGGCCGAGGCCGAGCGCCAGGAGCGGATCGCGTACGCGCAGGGCGTGCTGGAGCTTTCGAGGGGCTCGCAGACGTACGAGTTCGAGGACGAGGAGTCCGAGGTCCTCGCCGCCCACGACATCGTCGATGCCGAACGGATGGCGGAGCGGCAGGAGGAGGCCGATCACCGCAGTGCGGCCGAGCGCGCCGCCGCGGACCGGTGCTGGACGTTCGGGCACATCATCGTCGACGAGGCGCAGGAGTTGTCGCCGATGGCGTGGCGGCTGCTGATGCGCCGTTCGCCGACCCGCTCGATGACCCTGGTCGGAGACCCGGCGCAGACCTCCGAGGAGGCCGGTGTCGGCTCGTGGGAGAAGATCCTGGAGCCGTACGTCGGTGACCGCTTCGAGCACGTCCGGCTCCAGGTCAACTACCGCACGCCCGCGGAGATCATGGAGCTGGCCGCCCGGGTCGTACGGGCCGAGGACCCTTCCTTCGAGCCGCCCGGTTCGGTGCGGTCCACCGGCGAGGTGCCGTGGACGCGGGACGCCGGGGAGGACCTGGCGGGTGCGGTGGCGCAGGCGGTCGCGGAGCTGATGCCCGGGGAGGGACGCCTCGCGGTGATCGCGCCGCGGGCGCTCCACGAGGAGATCGCGGCTCCGCTGGACGGAGTCACGGCCGGTGCCGAGCCGGATCTGACCCGGCCGGTGGTGCTGCTCGGCCCGCGGCAGGCCAAGGGGCTCGAATTCGACCATGTGCTGGTCGTGGAGCCCGCCGGGTTCGGCGCCAGTGACCTGTACGTGGCTCTGACCCGTGCCACGCAGCGCCTGGGCATCGTCCACCGGGAGGAGTTGCCGGAGACGCTGCGCTGACGGTGTCCGGGCGCGGCACCCCGGACGGCCCCGGCCGTGGGTGCCGCCGCCCGTCACCCGCGCGTCGGCCCGGGGCCGGTGCCTTGCCGGCGTGACCGTACGGGGCAGCTGCCATATCAGCTGGTGACGATTCCGACGACGAGGTTGATCGTGGTGGCCAGGATGCTGGCGCCGAACACGTAGGACAGCAGGCAGTGCCGGAGGACGACCGCGCGGATCGTGGAACTGGAGACGCCGGTGTCGGAGACCTGGTAGGTCATCCCGAGGTTGTAACTGAAGTAGAGGAAGTCGACGTACCTCGGCCGGTCCGGGGAATTGAAGTCGATCCCGCCCTCGGCCGGCAGGTAGTAGAGGTACGCGTAGCGGGTGGCGTACATCAGGTGGAGCGACGCCCAGGCCATGAACACGCCGCAGAGCGCCGTCGCGGCGGCGGCATGGCTCAGGTCCGAATGGCCGGCCAGGAGCATCACCACGATGCCGACGAGTCCGCACAGGGAGGCCGCGACGACGACGAGTTCTTCGACGACGGGCCGGAACTGCTCGCGCCGGACGTTGCGATGGGTGGTCGCCGCGTCCATGGGCCACAGCACGATCCACCCCGTCAGCACGAAGAGCGTCTCCGCAGCGGCGATTCCGGCGAGAATTCCCAACGGCCCGTTGGCCGGCACGGCGACGACCACGCCGACCACCATGCCGGCGATCACCGCTCCGACGAGTCGGGGCACGGCGGAGAGCGTCGGCCAACGGTTCATGGACGTCAAGGGTGACCACCTCGATGGCTCGGTGGATCACCGTGCCCCGGCCGGGATGCCGCCCATGAGACACCGGGCGGACAAAAAGTACGCCCCACGCTATCCGCGCCCGCCCCGGGATGCAGCCCGGTGCGGGCGGCGGGCGCGCCCCGCGCGGGGCTCCCCGGGGGGCCGTGCTCCGCGTACCGCACCGGTGGAAGCCGGGTGGCGCGGGTGGATCCGCATGCATAGCCTGCCCAAAAGGATCATTTCTCACCTCGGGATCGTTTTCACCTCGGGATCGTTTTCACCTCGCGCCCCGATGGCGGAAGGGTTGAAGTCCTTGAGCACCGACCATGACGAGCAGCAGCCCCTGGAACCCGCGGTCGGTCCCGGCCCCGAGGGCGATCCGGAGTACCGTCCCTACCATCACCCCGCCGCGGGCTGGGGCGCGGCGAAGAGTGTGAGCCGTTTCCTGGTGCGCGAGGGCGCTCTGGTCGACGGTCCGCGGGCCATCATGCGGATGAACCACGAGAACAGCGGGTTCGACTGCCCCGGATGCGCGTGGCCGGACGACACCAAGGGCCTGCACCTGGACATCTGCGAGAACGGGATCAAGCACGTCACCTGGGAGATGACCCGCAAGCGGGTCGGGCGCGAGTTCTTCGCCGCCCACTCGGTGACCGAGCTGTCCGGGTGGAGCGACTACGACCTGGAGAACCAGGGCCGGCTGACCGAACCGATGGTCTACGACCCCGAGTCGGACCACTATGTCCCGATCAGCTGGAAGGACGCGTTCGAGGTGGTCGGCCGCGCTCTGCGCGAGCTCGACGACCCCGATCAGGCGTCGTTCTACACCTCCGGCCGGCTCGGCAACGAGGCCACCTTCCTCTACCAGTTGATGGCCCGCGAACTGGGCACGAACAACCTGCCGGACTGCTCCAACATGTGTCACGAGGCCAGCGGTCGCGCCCTCCAGGCATCCCTGGGCACCGACAAGGGGACCGTCGACCTCAAGGACTGGGAGTCCGCCGACGCGCTGTTCATCCTGGGGGTCAACGCCGCTTCCAACGCGCCCCGGATGCTCACCGCGCTCGCCGAGGCGTACCACCGCGGCGCCCAGATCGTGCACATCAACCCGCTCGTCGAGGCAGCGGCCACCCGCACCATCGTCCCCCACGACTTCATGGACATGGCCCTGTTCAAGACGACCCGGACCAGCACCCTCAACCTGCAACCGCGCATCGGCGGCGACATGGCACTGCTGCGCGGCATGGCCAAGGCGATCCTGGAGCAGTCCGAATCCGATCCCAGGGCGCTGGACCGGGAGTTCATCGACCGCCATACCGCGGGCTTCGAGGAGTACCGCGCGCTGTGCGAGGCCACGGCGTGGGAGGAGATCGAGACCCAGTCCGGGCTGAGCCGCGCCGACATTCTCAAGGCGGCGCGTGTGTACGGCGAAGCCGACCGCTCCATCGTCAGCTGGTGCCTGGGGCTCACCCAGCACGAACACGGCGTCGACACCGTACGGGAGATCGTCAACCTGCTTCTGCTCCGCGGCAATCTGGGCCGGGAAGGGGCGGGCCCCTCCCCCGTGCGGGGACACAGCAACGTCCAGGGCAACCGCACCTGCGGCATCGATCACCGCCCCGGCGACGCGTTCCTGGACCGCCTCGCCGAGGTCTGCGAGATCCAGCCGCCCCGCGAGCACGGCCTGGACACCGTCAGCACGATCAGGGCGATGCAACGCGGCGACGTGAAGGTGTTCGTCGGCATGGGCGGCAACTTCGCCCTCGCGGCGCCCGACACCCCGGCCACCTACGCGGCGCTGCGCAGCTGTGAACTCACCGTCCAGGTGAGCACCAAGCTCAACCGGAGCCATCTCGTCCACGGCCGCCGGGCCCTCATCCTGCCGTGCCTCGGCCGTACCGAGAAGGACCATCAGCGCAAGGGCGTCCAGAGCACCTCCGTCGAGGACTCGATGAGCATGGTCCATCTGTCCGTCGGCATGAAGCGCCCCGCCTCCTCGCACCTGCTGTCCGAGCCGGCCATCGTCGCCGGCATGGCCCGCGCCGCCCTGCCCGACAGCAACACGCCCTGGCAGTGGTACATCGAGGACTACGACCGGATCCGCGACACCATGGCCCGGGTCCTCGACGGTTTCGAGGACTTCAACCGCCGGGTGCGGCTGCCGCTGGGCTTCCGCATCAAGCAGCCCGCCCGTGAACTGGTCTTTCTCACCCCGTCGGGGCGCGCCGAGTTCTCCACCGCCGTGCTGCCCGACGTCGTCCCCGCCCCCGGCACCCTGGCGCTGGGCACCATGCGGTCCCACGACCAGTGGAACACCACCATCTACTCCGACAACGACCGCTACCGCGGCATCAAGAACCTGCGCGCCCTCGTCTTCATGAACCGGGCCGACATGCGTGAACGCGGTATCGCCGACCTCGGCCCCGTCGACATCACGAGCACCGCCAAGGACGGCAGCCGACGGTCCCTCAACGGCTATCTCGCGATCCCCTACGACATCCCCCGCGGCTGTGCGGCCGGGTACATGCCGGAGATGAACGTGCTCTGCGCGCTCGGCGACTACAGCACCCAGAGCGACCAGCCGATCATGAAGCACGTAAAGGTCACCATCGACCCCGCGGCCTGAGCGGCGTCCGGACGGGCGGCGCCGCGCACGGCGGCACGATCGCGGTCACCGTCACCGGGCGAACCGCTCCAGGAGAAGGTGGGCCCGCTGCTCCGCGGCGGCGAGTTCGGCGGGATCGATCTCCGCGGGCCAGAGCTCGCCCGCCGCGGCGTCGTCGGCCTCACGCAACTCCACCACGGCTGCCGCCAGATGCGTCTGGACGACGGGGAACGACGGCTCCGGACCGTGGTCCAACGCGTGCTCCGCGTGCTCGGCCGCCTCCGTGCACGCGGCCAGCGCGCGTTCCGCCCGGACCGCCGCGCGGTCATGCACCACCACGAGCGCACAGCCCAGCGCGATGACGATCCCGACGACACTGCCCAGCGCCCGGTCCAGGACGAGGGCCCCGGCGGGCGAGGGAGCGGCCAGGTCGGTCAGCAGCAGCGCCAGCGGGGTGAGGAAGACGACGCCGAGGCCGTAGTTGCGGGCCACGACGTACTCCAGCAGGAACTCCAGCAACACGATCACGAGGACGAGCACCAGGGGATCGGGGTGTACGGCCAGCACGCCGAGAGCCGGCACCAGTCCGGCCACCGTGCCCAGAGTGCGCTGCACCGCCCGCTGGGCCGCCGTACGGACGTTGACGGAGTGCAGCACCGCGGCGGCGGAGATCGCCGCCCAGTATCCGTGGCCGAGGCCCAGCAGGAGGGCCGTCCATCCTGCCAGCGCGGTGCCGAGGGTCATCCGCAGGGCGGGAACGAGCAGCACCGACGGGTGGCCGCGGCTGCCGTGGAGCCGCCCCGTCACCAGCTCCGCGGCGCGCACCTCGGCGGCGCGCCGGGTGGCCGGACCGGTCCGGTCCGGCTCGGGGCCGGCCCCGGGGACCACGCCGCTCCGGGCGGCCACGGACGGGGGCGACAGTTCGGGCAGCAGCCGCGGGTCCCGGAGGCGGCGGCTCACCAGCAGACGGGCCTGGCGGCGCAGGTGCCGCGCCCGGCCGGCGGGAGCGTCCGGTGGCCGGCGGGCGGAACCGATGAGCAGCGACCAGGCAAGGTCGGTCAGGTACACGCATGTGCCGCCCCGGTCGCCCGGCTCGGCGGCTGTCGGTGGCAGCACGCCGAGGGTCCGGTACGCCTGCAGAACGGCGGCGGTCGCCCGGTGCCTGGCAGGACCGCGTCCGTTCCCCGCGCCGGCTGCCTCCAGCAGTTCCGCGACCTCGCGGAGCGCCGCGGCGACGGCGAGACGCTGCGGACGGTCCGGGTGCACGAACCAGCCCGACACGGCCAGTACCCAGGCGACGGCCGCGCCCGATGCGGCCAGGGCGGTCCGGGGAAGGAGGTCGGCGGGGGCCGGTGAACCGTTGGCCGCCACGGCGAAGGAGAAGAGCAGCAGCACGGCGCCGAGCCCGCTCAGGCGTGCCGCGTCGCAGGCGAGCTTCGCGGCACCGGCCACCACGGCCATCGCCGCGACCACCACGGCGGCGCCCGCCCCGCCGTCCCGCGGATGGGCCCACGCGGCAAGCGCCGAACCGCAGCCCACACCCGCGGACATGGCCACCGCGACCAGCGCGAGGACGCGGGCCCGACGTGCGTAGGGCAGGTTGCGGCCGAACGTGGTGGTGAAGGATCCGAGCATGGCGTACACGGCCTGATCGGCCCGCCCGGCCAGTGCCATCGGCAGTGCCGGCAGCGCCATGGCCAGCGCGGCACGCAGGGCGAAGGAGAAGGCACCGTCCACGCTGTGCAGGGCGAGCGCGCCACACGGGGAGAGCGCACGCCCCAGATGGGCCGCCGAACGCCGCCAACCGCTCCCGGTCACCACGGGGAGTGGACTGCGAATCGAGGCATATACGGTGTATACCACCCGTTTCCGCTCCGAGGTGGGCCGTCGATCCGGGCTTCCGCTCGGACGCCGAAGCGTTCCGCGCCGGCGGCAGGCCCGTGCTCGGCACGCACCGTCCCGCTCCTCGTCACCGTCCGGGAGGGTCTGATGCCTCCGGATCGGCACCTCGTGCCGGGGACGATGGCCGGGCCCGCCGGGTCCGGGTGTGTCAGGCCCGGTCACGGAGGGTACCTCGGGCGAGGCCGAGCAGACGTTCGGCCGTGGCGATGGCCATGTCCTCCAGCACCGGGTGGTCCACCTGCGTGTCGTCGTTGGCGTACGCGCCGAGGCCGTCGACGGTGACCAGGATGTGCAGGGCCGCTCCGAGCGAGTCGTCGGTCGTGAAGGCCCCGGCGCAGCGCCCTTCCTCGATGAGATCCGCGAGGGCGGTGCGCGTCACGGACTCCTGCGTGCGCACCGCCGCGCGCAGCCCCGGCTTGAACCTGCTGAGGTGCCGCGCGTTGAGCCACAGCCGGCTGAGGTCTTGGTACTCGCCGTCGCCGAGACGCACGAGGAAGCGCCCGAGCCGCACGTCCGCGGGAAGCACCTGCTCCTCGCGGGGCAGGAGCGATTCGCGTTCCTCCGTCGCGGCGTGGGAGAACGCCTCGCTCACGAGGTTGTCAGCGGCCGGGAAGTAGTGGCCGATGAGCCCGGGGCGGACGCCCAGTTCGTCGGCGACACGTCGGAGCGTGATGCGTTCCAGCCCCTCCTCCAGGGCGACGCCCGCTGCGGTCTGCACGATTTCCGCGCGGCGCTCGCCGGGCAGCTTCCGGGTCCGTGTCGGCTGAGGTCTTGACGTCATGGGGGACACGCTATTGGATGTGTGCCCAACACGCAGTTGGCCATTTGCCCAATAGGGGCCCAGCGGCCGGCGGACCCGAGAGGCCCCGATGACGACGACGAACCCCGGCTCCTCCGCGAGCCCCCTCGACGAACACGGCCCCGAGCGCACGGGGCATGTGGAGACAAGGGGGATCGGCCTGGTCCCGGCCAACGAGCGCGGCGGGCGGCCGCGTCAGCTGTTCGCGGTCTGGGCGGCGCCGAACGTGAGCTATCTGAGCTTCGTCGTCGGCGCCACGCTGATCCTCATGGGCCTCACGCTCCCGCAGGCCCTCGGCGTGATCCTCGCCGGGAACCTGCTGTGGATCTGTACGGGCGTCGTCGCCGCGAGCGGTCCGGTCGCCGGCACGAGCGGGTCGGTCATCTCGCGCGCGATGTACGGCGTCGTGGGCAACAAGATCGTGCTCGTCCTGACCGGCTGGCTCATAGCCGCCGCCTACCTCGCCCTGAACTGGTCGGCCGCCTCGGTCGCCGGAATCGGTCTGGCGGGCCGGTTCGGCCTGCCGGACAACTCGGCTGTCGACGCGGCCGTCATCTGCCTCATCGCCGGAGGAACGCTGCTGATCGCGATCTTCGGATACGCGACGATCGTCCGCCTCTACACCGCCCTCAGCGTTCTCCTGACCGTGGTGTTCATCGTCGTCACGGCATACGTGCTCGCCGGAACCGACTGGTCCTACGCCCCGGCCGAACCGCTCAGGGGGACCGCGCTCGCCGTGGCGCTCGGCACGGGATTCACCATCATCGCCTCCACTCCGCTCTCGTACAGCAACAGCCCGGACCTCGCCCGCTACCTGCCCCGCGACAGCAGCCCGGTCGCCATCGCGGGGTGGACGGCGCTCGGTGCGTACCTGCCGAGCACCGTCTTCACCATGGTCGGCGCGCTCGCGGCCACCAGCCTCGACATGAGCGACCCGGAGGCCGCGCTGGAGAGCATCCTGCCGGGCTGGTTCATCCCGGTCTTCGTCATCGCGGTCGTCGTCAACACCATGACGAACAACGGTATGACGGCCTACAGCGCCAGCCTGTCCATCCAGTCGGTCGGCGTCCGTCTCGCGCGCATCCCTGCCGTCCTGATCATCGGGGTGCTGGGCACGATCATGACGCTGTACGCGATCCTCGTCTTCGACTTCCTGACCAGCGTCAACACCATGCTCCAGCTCGTGGTCGTCGTGACCGGCCCGGCCATGGCGGTGGCCGTGACCGACCTGATCCTGCGGCGCAACCGCTACAACGGGCCCGACCTCCTCGAACAGCGGCGCGGCGGCCCGTTCTGGTACCACCGCGGCGTCCACTGGGCCGGATTCCTCGCCGTCGTCGTCGGCGGCCTCACCTCCGCGCTGTGGGTGAACACCAGCTTCTGGGTCGGCCCGATCGCCAAGGCCCTGGACGACATCGACATGGCGATTCCGTCCGGCATGACCGCCGCCGCCGCCGTCTACTGGGCGATGACCCGCGCCCTTCGGAGCATCCCGCGCGACTGACGCGTGCCCTTCGGGCGATCCTGCGCGCACGGCGTCGTGCCACGTGCCGTGCGCGCGAAGGAACCGCCCCGTACATCGATCCGCGCATCGAACGCGGCAAGACACCGAACTCCGCAAGACCAGAAGGAAATCCTGTGCAAGCCGACGTCATAGTGCTCGCCCACCACATCGAACATCTGGCCGGAAAGGCCGTCGCCCCCGACGGGAACGCGGTCGCGATCACCGGCGGCCGCGTCATCGCCGTCGGCGACGCGTCGGACCTCGAACCGCTGCGGGGCCCCGGCACGGCCGTCCACGAGTTCCCGGGCGCCACGGTCCTGCCCGGTCTCACCGATGTCCACGCCCACCCCGTGTGGGGGTCGATCTCGATCGGCAGCGGCGTGGACCTGTCCGGCGCGTCGACCCTGGAGCAGGTGTTCAGCTGTCTGGCCGAGGTGGCGGACGCACGGGCGACGGACGAGTGGATCACCGGATTCGACCTCGATGTGAACGTCTTCGACGGCGACCCGGCCGGCACCGTGTTCGCCGAGCGCTTCCCCGGCAGGCCGATCTCGCTGATGACCCGCGACGCGCACGCTCTCGTCGTGAGCCCCCGGGGCGTGGAACTCGTCGGTCTGACCGGCCAGGAGACGTTCACCGACGCCTCGTCGATCGAGGTCGGCGCGGACGGCCGACCGACCGGCTTCGTGGTCGAACTCCAGGCGATGGACCTGGTGTTCGACCACTATCCCGAAGTGTCCGTGGACACGGCCGCCAAGTACGTACGCCACCAGCTCGAACAGCTCGCGCGCGGCGGACTCACCGGCCTGCACGCGCTCGACTTCTCCGACCCCTCCGAAGAGGTGTACCGGCACATCGAGGAACACGGGGACCTGCCGCTGCGCATCCGCTGCTCGCCGCTGGTGCCGGCCGACTCCCCGCCGGAGACCTGGCAGCACGTCGCCGATCTCCAGGGCCGGCGCGGGCGGCGCTGGCACGTCGAGGGTGCGAAGTTCATGCTCGACGGCACGGCGGACAACGGCACGGCGTGGTTCGACCGCCCGGACATCCACGGCGAGAACCGCGAGCCGCTCTGGCGCGACATCGAGGCGTACCGCGCCGCGATGCGCTTCTTCGCGGAGCGCGGCATCCCGACCGCCACCCACGCGATCGGCGACCGGGCCGTCCGGTTCGCCCTCGACGTCATCGAGGAGGCCGGCCCGGCCGCCCGTGCCCCGCACCGCATCGAGCACATCGAATCCATCCCGGACGACCTGTTGGGCAGGTTCGCCGAACTCGACGTCGTGGCAAGCCTCCAGCCCGCGCACGCGACCCGGCACACGCGCGCCGACGGCACCGACAACTGGTCGCGGCGCATCGGGCCCGACCGCGTCGCCCACGGCTGGCGTACCCGCGACCTCCTGGACCACGGCGCCGTCGTGGCGCTCGGCTCCGACTGGCCCATCGGCCCCGGCGATCCCCGCATCGGCCTGGCCGACTGCCAGTTGCGCCGCCCGGTCGAGGAGTCCCACGCGGCGCCCGTGCAGCCCGGCCAGGCGGTCTCCGCGCGCGAGGCGTACACCGGCATGACCGCCGCAGCCGCGTACGCCGCCGGGGCGTCCGCCGAACTCGGACGGATCGCGCCCGGTTGCCTCGCCGACCTCACCGTGTTCGCGGCCAACCCGCTCGACCTCGACCCCGAAGCACAGCCCGGCAACGCCGTACTCGCGACCGTCGTCGGCGGCGCCGTACAGCTCCATACGAACACCGCGAAAGGACGCTCGTGACCACGCCGTCGATCCCCCGTCCCGAACACCGCCGCCACGTCAAGGCCGCCGGCACCGACCCGCACGCCCGCGGCATCGCCCGCGGCGAGCAACTGCGCGACGGCATCCCCGCCACGATCGACGCGTACGACCGGCTCTTCGCCCTCGGCTCCATCTCCCCCGCCCGGGTACGCGAGGACGCCGAGCGCGCCCTCGACGCCATCGGGCGGTTCCGCCCGGGAGCGCGCGCCGAGATCGAGGGCATCGCCCACGGTTCCGGCACCGAGCCGTGGCGCATCGGCGCCCTCAACGCGCGCACCGAGATCCTGGCGCGCAGCGCCACCGTGCCGCCCGGCGAATGCACCACGATCGTGCGCCGCGTCACCGGCGCCGGCGGTTCGGCGCCACGCACCTTCGGCGTCCAGACCTGGGACTGGCACGTCGAGCTCAGCGCCCGGTGGCACACGTCGGAGGTGCGTGGCGGCCGGCACGACTTCGTCGGCATCACCGAGGACGGCATCCTCGGCAAGATCGGCGTCAACAGTGCCGGACTCGCCCTGCACTTCAACATCCTCGGGCACGTCCGCGACGGTGTCGGCGGCATCCCCGTGCATGTGCTCGCGGCGATCGTCCTCGAAGAGGCGGGCAGCGTCGCCGAGGCCGTCGAGATCGTCCGCGGCGTGCCCCTCGCTTCGTCCGGTTCGTTCGCCCTCTTCGACGAGACGGACGCGGTCCTCCTCGATCTGAGCCCGGTCGGTGTGTTCTCGATGCAGCCCGAGCACGACACGCTCGTGCGCACCAACCACTTCCTGACGCCGGCTCCCGCCGCGGACGAGAAGACCTGGCTCTACCAGCCCGACTCGGGCGAGCGCTACGACTTCGTCCGCGCACGTCTCGCGCGCGCAGAGCCGCCGACCACGCTCGACGAGCTCGCGGACCAGCTCGTGACAGGCGACGGCGAACCGCCGGTGACCTGCCTGCCCGATCCGGACAAGCCGCTCGGCCAGCGCTGGGCGAGCCTCGCGACCGTCGCCCTCGAACCGGCGACGCGCACCGCCAGGATCCTCGACGGCACACCCGCCGACATCGGTACGCGCGACTGGCGCGTCCTCGACGCCGGCTGATCCGGATGCGGCCCGCCCATGGCCGGCATGGGCGGGCGGCCCGGACCCGCGGGGAGCCTCGTCGGGTCCCTTCACCGAGGCACGGCTCACTTGATGGACGACGTGGTCCTGCTGACCCATTGGGCCAGTGTGATCTGCATCGTCGGGGCGGCGCGGTCCGACCCGCTGCGACGGGAGCACGCGTGGCTGCGTTCGGCCCGGGTGGCCACGCCCGCCCTCATGCTCTGGCCCTGCCCGCAGGCGAGGGCGTCGCGCAGCAGGGTCAGGTGTGCGGGAACCGGCTTCTCGCCGGACGTCTTGGTCAGGCACTGGGCTTCGATCATGGCGAAACCTCCGTTCGTGGTTCCACCATCGCCCGGCGAGGGCCCCCGGCACATCGTCCCCACACAGTGATTCCCGCCTACCACGACTGCGGTATCCGGTACGCCGGACTACTGCCGGGGCCGACCGCGGAACGCCGTGCCGACGGCTACGCGGGCGCTTCCGGGCCATCCGGCTCGGCCGCCGGACTGACCAGCCCGCACTGATAGGCGACGACCACGAGCTGGGCACGGTCACGCGCCGCCAGCTTGGTCATCGCCCGGTTGACGTGGGTCTTGGCGGTCAGCGGGCTGACGAACAGGCGATCGGCGATCTCATCATTGGACAGGCCCAGGGCGGCAAGGGCCGTGACGTCGCGCTCCCTCGGCGTCAAGCACTCCAGCCGCTCGTGCACGGCCACCGGGCAGGGATCCGGCTGGGCCAGGAACCGGGTGATCAACGCCCGCGTCGCCGTCGGGGACAGCAGCGCCTCGCCGCCCGCGACCGTGCGCACGGCATCGAGAAGCTCCTCGGGTCGCGCACCCTTGCCGAGAAAGCCGCTCGCGCCCGCACGCAGCGCCTCGGCGACGTGCTCGTCGTCCTCGAAAGTGGTCAGGATGAGCACCTTCACGCCTGCGAGGTCCTCGGACTCGCTGATGAGCCGGGTCGCCTCCAGGCCGTCCACCTCCGGCATACGGATGTCCATCAGGACCACATCCGGATGCTGTGTGCCGGCCAGCTCGACCGCCTCGCGCCCGTTGGAGGCCTCGGCAACGGTCTCCATGTCGTCCGTGGCGTCGAACAGCATTCTGAAGGTGCCCCGCAGCAGGGCCTGGTCATCGGCAAGGAGTACGCGAATCGTCATGCCCGTCTCTCCGATCCCGTGCCGGGCCGGGGCGCAGCGGCAGTTCTGCCGTCACGGTGAATCCGCCCTCGGGGCGTGGTCCGGCGTGCAGCCTGCCCCCGATCGTGGCAGCCCGCTCACGCATGCCGATCAGCCCGTGACCGGCCCCCGGGTGAGAACGGCGCGGTCCGGCGGACCCGTCGTCCTCGACGGTGATCGTAAGCCGCTCCCGGTGGTAGTGGAGGCACAGCCGGGCGTGATCGGCTCCGGCGTGTTTGCGCACATTGGTCAGGGACTCCTGCACGATGCGGTACGCGGCCAGGTCGACCGCCGGATCCAGTGGTTCGGTGTCGCCGCACCGGGAGTGGCTCACGGCCAGTCCGGCGCGTTCGAACGACGCCAGCAGGGCCGGCACCTGCGCCAGGCCCGGCATCGGATCACGCGGCGCCACCGGGTCGTCGGACTGCCGGAGCAGGCCCACGGTCACCCGCAGTTCGTCCAGCGCGGAGCGGCTGGTGTCCCGGATGTCCTCCAGCGCGGTGAGGATCTGTTCCGGCCGTTGGTCCACCAGATGGACGGCCACGCCCGCCTGCGCGTTGATCAAGGCGATGTGATGCGCGACGATGTCGTGCAGTTCGCGCGCGATCCGGACCCGTTCGGCCGCCACTCGCTGCCGCGCCTCCTGCTCGCGGGTGCGCTCCGCGTGCTCCGCCCGTTCCTCCACGGCCACCACATAGGCACGGCGTGAGCGCACCCCGTCCCCGACCGCGGCCGGCAGGGCCGTCCAGGCCAGCATCGCGACCGTGTCCGGTGCCAGCAACGACTGCGGGGTGAACATCGCGGCGGTGCTCACCAGGACGCCGGCCGAGACAGCTGCCGAGGTCCAGGCGGTACGCCGGTCGGTACCCACGGCCACGGTGTAGACGGCCACCAGAACCGGGCTCACCACCAGCGGGCTGTCCCGAACTCCGAGCAGCTGAAAGGTCACCCCGCAGCCAATGGTGACGGCCAGTACGCCGAACGGGTGGCGACGCCGCCGCAGCAGTGCGCAGCAGCCGACGGCCGCCACCAGCACCGCGGGCCAGCGCAACAGGAACTGGTGCTTGTGCGGATCGAGCGAGGCGGCCACGACCGACAGCACGAACAGCACGGCCGCGCCCCCCGCGTCCACCGCGCGGAGCCGGGCCTCTGTTCCCGGCCGCCAACCGTTGATCACCGCCATGCCTCCACCGTAGGGTCGACGGACGAATCGGGCATCGTCGCGCCGGGGCGGGAGCGATCCTCTACGTCTGCCGTCCGCCGGCCCCTGCGCCGGGCCGGTTCCCCGTGCCGGACTGCGCGAGGAGGCGCCGGAGCCAGCGGGAACGGGCGTCGCGTGCGTCCCGGCTGAGGGCCGCCCGGGGTGCCAGGCCGTCGAAGCCGTGGGAGGCACCGGGCCACACATGCAGTTCGGCCTGGCCGCCGGCCTGCCAGATCGCGTTCGCGTAGGCCACGTCCTCGTCCCGGAACATCTCGGCCGATCCGACCTCGACATAGGCCGGGGGAAGTCCGGACAGGTCCGTGGCGCGGGAGGGGGCCGCGTAGGGCGGCAGGTCCTCGGCACCGTGGCGGTCGCCCAGCAGCGCCTTCCACACGGTCGCGCCGGAAGTGAGGTCCCACCCGCCGAGGCCCGTCATCTGATGACTGGAGAAGGTGCTGCCGCGGTCGTCGAGCATCGGGCACAGCAGCAGTTGCCCCAGTGCCCGGGGGCCGCCGCGGTCACGGGCCAGCAGGGCCAGGGCCGCGGCGAGCCCGCCGCCGGCGCTCTTCCCTCCGATGACGATGCGGTCCGCGTCGATGTCCAGTTCGGCCGCGTGCCCGGCCGCCCAGACGAGTCCGGCGTAGCAGTCCTCCAGAGGTTCCGGGTACTGCGCCCGCGGCGCCAACCGGTACTCGACGGAGATGACGGCCAGTCCCAGCGGGAGGGCCCACTCGCGAAGAATCCGCGGAAGCACGGACCACGCGTTGCCCATGACCATCGCGCCCCCGTGCATGTAGTACAGCAGCGGCAGCGGCCCGACGAGCCCGGACGGCCGTGCGCTGACGAGCGTGACGTCCGGCCCGTCCGGCGGCCCCGGCACCCGGAGCTCCGCCACCTCGAAACGGCCGTCGGCGCGAAGCTCCTCGGCCGTCGGCCTGGGCCGGGTCGCGGCATCCCGTTCCTGTCGGGCCTCCAGATTGCCCGGGGTGAGCGGCTCCCCGGCCTCCTTGCCCAAGGTGGCCAGCGCAAGGCTCAGCTCGGGGTCCAAGGGGGGCACCGCCTTCGCCGCCGGGACGGAGCCGGACTCCGACCACGCACCACGGACACTCATGCCTCACCCCCCGGTCGGACAGCGGGACACCGCCCGGCATCCTCGCCGCAACAGCTCGCCGCCCCCGCAGGTGTGCACCCGGGGAGAACTCGCGTGAGACCCATACGGCGTAGCCAACCACACCTCGGCGCGACAGATGCCGTTCGCTGTGTTTCGTCAGAGCGCTGGGGCTGTCGGCGGCAGGAAGAGTACGGACATGCAAGGAATGCCCTCCGAGGAGCTGGTCGAGCAGCTCCTGCGGCTGCTCCCGGAAGTGGAGCCCATGCCGACAAGGCGGCCGAGCGGCACGGCCTGCGCACATCGCAGGTGACGCACCGGGACCAGGTCAGCACTCACCGGGGAACGTTCCTGTCCGAAGCGCTCGCTCACCCGCTGTTCCAGCCCGGTGGACGCCGCGCGATCCGCTGAAGCAGCCGTACACGAAGGACGCCTCCGCGGTGACGGAGATACCGGCTGCCTGATTCGACGCGGACGCACGGACCGGCCGGGCGTAAGCTTCGCCCAGCATGTACGCGACGGGGGGCGGAGCACATGACGGCTGAGTCGGCACGGAGGTGGGGGTCGACCCTCGATTCGGTCGTGGTGTACGCGCAGGGCGCGGTCTGCCAGCGTCTGGCCCGGGGCAGCGTGGCGTCCGACGGCCGGGTGCGGGTGACGGGATTGCCGCGCTCGCTGGACCCGGGCTCGTTGAGGGCCCGTGTCCTGGGCACCCCGGGGGTGCGCGTCACCGAGGCCCGGGTGGAAGTCGAGGCCGAGCCGCTCGGCACGGGCACGCCCGACGAGTTGCGGCGCGAGGTCGAGCGGCTGGGCGACGAGCACGCGGCGGCGCAGGGACGCCGGGACCGGCAGCTGGGCCTGATCGAGGAGATCAAGGCCCTCCACCCGGTCCCGCCTCCCCGCAGACGCGAGGACCCGCACCGCCGTACCCCGGTCGACGCGTGGCTGGAGCTCGCCGACTTCGTCGACGAGCGGCTGGCGAAACTGCACAACCGCCTCGTCGAGCTGGAGGAGGCGCTGCGCAACGTCGAGCACGAGTTCACCGTCGCCGCCGACAGGCTCGCCCGCGCCTCCACCGACGCACCGTCAGCGCACCTGGAGACCACGGTCTGCGCGGTCCTGGCCCTCGACGGCTCCGGTGACGCGGAGGTGGAGGTGGAGCTGGAGTACGGGGTTCCGGGCGCCGTCTGGGTGCCGGCCTATCGCCTGACCCACCGTCAGGGCGACGGCGGCGGCCGTCTGGTGCTGCGCGCCTCGGTCGCCCAGCGGACCGGCGAGGACTGGACCGGCGTACGCATCGCCCTGGCCACCGCCGACCTCCGGCGCCGCACCGACCTGCCGAGGCTCCGCTCGATCCGGATCGGACGCAGTCAGCCCGCCCCCGCGCCTTCCGGCTGGCGCGAGCCCCCGGCCGGGCTCGTCGACCTGTTCTCCGGGTACGACGCCGCGGGCCCTGGCCCGGCCCCGACCGCCCTGCCCGCGGCTGCCGTGGCCGGGCCGGGGGCCACGGGTTCCGCGGGCGGCTACGCGTCCGATCCCGTTCCGCCACCGCCGCCGCCCCCGCCACCTGCACCGCAGGGCTACGGCGGCCCGCCGGCCGCGGCCCCGGCGCCCGGCGGCGGTTACGGCGCTCCCCCGGAGGCCTTCGGCGGCGGGATGCCCGCCCTCGCGCAGCCGGGCGGTCCGCGACCGGGCCAGGGCCCGCGTACCCGGGGCCTGCCGTTCGCGGCGGCCCCCGCCCCCATGGCGCCCGCGGCTCCCGGCCGGGCTGTGCCGCCACCCCCGCCGGCGCCGGTGGCCGGTCCGCCGCAGCCGAGCGGCACCGAGCTCGACTACGCCGCCCTTGTCCTGTGCGGCCCCGACGAGCAGGGCGGTCGCCGAGGCCGGCTGTTTCCCGGCTCCCCCTTCGACCCGGTGGCGGTCGAGTACCGCCGCCGCGCCGAAGCGGTGGCCGCGCTGCCGCTGCCCGGACAGGCCGTGCGGCCCCGCGAGTCGGCGGGTTCCTTCGACCACCGCTTCGATGCCACCGCCCGCGCCGACATTCCGTCGGACGGCACCTGGCACACCGTCACCGTCGGCGAGATCCCGGTCGGCCTGCGTACCGAGTACCTCTGCGTACCGTCCGTGGAGCAGACGGTGTACGCGACGTTGGTGCTCTCCAACGCCACCGACCAGGCACTGCTGGCTGGTCCGGTGGAGGTCACCGTCGATGACGACTTCCTGCTGACCGCCGCGCTGCCCACGCTTGCCCCCGGCGGTGTCCGCCGGGTGGGGCTCGGGCCGGCCGAGGGCATCCGGGTCACCCGCCGTACGAACCTGCACGAGTCGACCTCGGGCCTGCGCGGCAACACCACCGTGCTCGACCACCGCGTCCACGTGGAGCTGGCCAACGGGCTCGCGAGGCCCGTCACCGTGGAAGTCCGCGAGAGGGTGCCGGTCACCTTCGAACCGGACGCCCGGATCGAGGAACGGGCCGACTGGACGGCACCCGAGGAGGGCACGGGGCCCGATCGGCATGCGCCGGGCACCCGCCTCTGGCGACTGGACCTGCCCGCAGGCGCCACTGCCGCCCTGGACGGCGGCTACGAGATCCGCATCCCGACCGGCAAGGCCCTGGTCGGCGGCAACCGCAGGAGCTGACACCCCATGTCCACGGCCCCGAAGCCGATCGCCCTCCCCGTCACCGCCGTCACGTGCCTGGAGGACCGCGCCCACATCGAGCGAGCCGCCCTGCTCGATCTGGAGGCCGGGGTCCAGCGGCTGCGTCTCGGGCCGGTCAGCGCGCTGGCCGTCGACCGGACCCTCCATGCCGAGCTGACCGCCGATCACCCCGCGAGCGTGCTCGACGTGCGGATCGTCCGCAGCTGGACGCCGCGCGGGCCGCTGCCGCCCAACGACGGCGACTCCGCCCTGCGCCACCGCGTACACCTCCTCGAAGAGGAGCAACTGACCCTGGGCCGGAGCCGCGACCGGCTGCATGCCCGCCTCGACCTGCTCGGCCGCCTCGCCGCCGATCTGCTGCGGGAGATCGGCGAGGGCGCCGGCTCCGGGGAGACCGAGCGGTCCCGCTGGGCCCGGGAACTGGACCGGGTGGACGAGGAGCGCGACGCGCACGGTGAGCAACTCCGCACCGTGGAGGCCCGGCTGGCCGCCCTCGCTGTCGAACTCGGGGAAGCCGAGCGGGCCGTGCAGCTCTCCGAGGACGAGCCCGCCGAGCTGGTCGGCCATATCGAATTGACCGTGGAGGCCTCGGCCGCCGGGCCGGTCGGGCTGCGCCTGAGCCACCTCACCCCTTGTGCGCTGTGGCGGCCCGCCTACCGGGCCGTGCTCGACGGGGACTCCCTGACGCTGGAGACCGACGCGATGGTCTGGCAGCGCACCGGTGAGGACTGGTCGGACGTACGGCTGACACTGTCGACGGCCCGCTCGGCACTGGCCACCGATCCGCCACTGCTGAGCGAGGACCGGCTGACGCTCATGGACCGCTCCGCTGCGGAGCGCCGCGCCGTCGACGTCGAGCTGCGCGAGGAGGAGATCGGGACCCTCGGGCCGGCTCCGGTGCTCGGCCTGCCGGGGGTGGACGACGGCGGCGAGGCGCGGGTGTTGAGATCCCCCGCGCCGGTCTCGGTGCCCGGTGACGGCCGCGCCCACCGGGTGCCGCTCTCCGCATTCACCACGGCCGCGCCCAGTGAGTACGCCTGCTCACCGGAGTTGTCCCCGCTGGTCACCCAGGTGGTGCGGTTCGGCAATCTCTCCGGCCACGCGCTGCTCGCCGGGCCCGTGGACCTGGTCCGCGGCAGCGGTTTCAGTGGCCGCGGCACCCTGGACTTCACCGCCCCCGGTGCCCCCG
Organism: Streptomyces sp. NPDC059832; assembly: GCF_042731715.1. Classification (NCBI taxonomy): domain Bacteria; kingdom Bacillati; phylum Actinomycetota; class Actinomycetes; order Kitasatosporales; family Streptomycetaceae; genus Streptomyces; species Streptomyces sp. NPDC059832. Next base: position 100,560 of record NZ_JBHWIY010000018.1, read on the forward strand.
TCGAGCTGGCTTTCGGCAGCTGCGACGACTACAGGGTGATCCGGCAGGCCGAGGAGTCCCGCGACTCCGCCGCCCTCACCCAGCGGACCGTGGTCACCCGCACGGTCCGGCTGCACCTGTCCCGGTTCTCCGCCCCCGGGGAACTCGGCGAGCGGGTGGTCGTCCTTCGGGAGCGGATCCCGGTCTCCGAGGTCTCTGCGGTGGAGACCCGCCTGCGCAAGGATGCGTGTTTCCCGGCACCCGACGCGGTCGACGCCGAGGGGATCGCCCGCTGGGACGTCGCCCTCCCGCCCGGCGGCCGCCGTACGGTCACCCTGGTCTACGAACTGTCGGCAAGTGCCAAGGTCACCGGGCTCTGAGCCCGGTGGACCGAACGCCCGCCGAGCAACTTCCGCCGATCGGGGGTGCGGTGCGGATCACCGGGGTACCGTTGCCGAAACCTTGGCCCGACCTGGCCTTTCATGCCGCACGAGGTGACACACGATGAACGACTACGCGCTGTCCACGACACATCCCACGAACGCGCACCCCGCCCGCGTCTACAACGTCTGGCTGGGCGGCAAGGACCACTATCCGGTGGATCAGGAGGCGGCCGAGCTCGCTGCTCGGGCGAACCCGACGATCGTGCCGTCGGTCCGGGCCAACCGGGCCTTCCTCGGCCGCGCCGTACGTCACCTCGCGGCGACCGGGGTCCGTCAGTTCCTCGACATCGGTACGGGCATTCCCGCCGCGGAGAACACCCACGAGGTGGCCCAGCGGGCCGCTCCCGAATCGCGTGTCGTCTACGTCGACAACGATCCGATCGTCCTCTCCCACGCGCGTGCGCTGCTGGTCAGCGGCCCCGAGGGACAGACCGACTATGTGCAGGCCGATGCGCGGGACGTGGACGCGATTCTCGACGCGGCCTCCCACACCCTGGATCTGGACCAGCCGGTCGGCCTCATGCTGGTGGCGATCCTGCAGTACATCAAGGACACCGAGGATCCGTGGGACGTCACCCGCCGGCTGCTGGACCGCCTCGCCCCGGGCAGTCACCTCGTCCTGTCCCATCCGGCCGTCGACGTCACCGCCCCCGAGGTCGCCGAATCCATGCGGATCTACAACGAGCGCGCCGCCAGCCACGCCTCCGCCACCCCGCGCACCCGCGACGAGGTGCAACGATTCTGCGACGGCCTGGAGATCCTGGAACCGGGCGTTGTCACCCTGACCCGCTGGCGTCCCGGACCGTCCGACACCTCGGACGACACCCTGCCCATGTGGTGCGCCGTCGCCCGCAAGGCTTAGGGCCTGCCCGGCGACTTACCCGGCCTGTGCCTCGGTTCGGCTTCGTCGGCGGGCCGGCGCCCGGCAACGGACGGGCCGACATCAGCAGGTGGACGGCTCGTCCCCGCACGACGTGCGGCGTCCCGAGCCGAGCGCCGGCCGCGCCCGGCAGGGGCGCCGTCCAGCCGAGCCGGCCTTGAATCCGCACGGCGTCGCACGAGCCGGCGGAGCCCTATCCCGCCGTTCGCCGCATGGTGAGGGCCAGGTGGACCTGGAGCGCGTGGTCGCCGTGCCGCCACAGCGGGCCCAGTAGCGCCGAGATCCGGTCGATGCGCTGGTAGAGCGTGTTGACATGGACGTAGAGGGCGGCGGCGGTACGGCTCAGGTTGCCGTCGCAGGCGAAGTAGGTGAGCGCAGTGCGCACCAGTTCGCTGCCGCGGGTCTCGTCGTGCGCCAGCAGCGGACCGATCGTGCGGCGGACGAAGCGGTCCAGTTCGTCGCGGCCCGCCGCACCCAGCAGGATGCCGTGGATGCCGAGATCGTCTCGGCAGGCGCCCTCGCCGACACGGTCCAGCGCGACCAGCGCGTCCAGGCAGCGGGCGGCGTCGCGGTGCGCCTCGACTACGGCCGCCGCGCCGGGTGCCGCGGGCTCCGCGCCGACCGTGACAGGGTGTCCGGTCCCGTCGGTCAGCAGTTCGGCGAAGGTGCGGGCAGCACCGCCGGGGTCGTCGGCGGCGGGCAGGACGACGACCGTGTTGCCGCCGTACTCCCCCGCGATGCCGCCGAGCCGGGCGGCATGGCCGCCCGCCAGTTCCGTGATGCGGCGCCGTCTGGCGTTGTCACCGCCCCGGGCCACCAGCACCACGTGGTCGCGCTCCAGGTCCAGGCCGACCAACGCGGCCCGGCGCCGCAGCCCTTCGGGGTCACGGTGCGGAGCGCCCAGCAGGTCTTCGAGGATCTCGCCGCGCAGCCGGCGCTCGGCCTCCGCGACCGTACGTTCACCGAGAAGCATGAGGGCGGCCGCCTGGGCGGCCCGTTCCAGGGCGTGGAGGTCGGAGGCGTCCAGTCCGCCGCGTACGAGCAGCAGCGTGCCGAGGTGTTCGTCGGCGGCGACGATCGGGGTGACACAGACGGTTCCGCGCGTCGCGGAGCAGCGGCGGGCCCGAGCCTGCGCCATCTCCCGTACGAGGTCGGCGGGTTCGGGCGGCGCGTCGCCCGCCGAGGCGAGCGGCCGGTCCTGCGCGTCGAGCACGAGGACGCTGCCGCGCAGTACATCGGCGAGCTCCGAGGCCAGCCCCGTCGGACCGCCGCCGTCGAGCGCGACGGCGGTGAGCCGCTCGTGGACGGCGGCGGTCTTGCGGACCTCTTCGAAGAGGGTGGCGTTCTCGATGGCGAGGGCGGCGTGATTGGCGAGCGAGATGAGCAGGTCGACCTCGTCCGGTGAGAAGGGCCGCACCCGGCGGTTGGCGGCGAACAGCACCCCGTACACCTGATCGCCGAACTTCAGCGGTACGCCCTGGATGGCCACCAGCCCCTCCGCGCCGATGACTCCGTCCACGTACGGGGTGTGCGCGAAGCGGGCGTCGTTGGGGTAGTCGGCGGTGTGGTACGGCACGGCGGTCGCGGCGACCAGTCCACCGAGACCGGTGCCGGCGGCGAGCCGGCCGGTCTTGAACCCGTCCGTCGTGATGCCGTCGGTGACGCGTACATACGTGTCGCCCTCCTCCGGGTCGGAGAGCAGCAGATACGCGACGTCGGTGCCGACGAGGGTGCGGGCTCGGCTGACGATGGCCTGCAGGACGTCCTCCAGATCGCGCAGCGAGGCGAGGTCACCGGCGGTCTCGTAGAGCGCGGCGAGCGCGGCCTCCCGGCGGCGGTGGGCCGCGAGCCTGGAACGTATCTCCAGGGCGTCGTCGACGAGTTGCGGTGCCGCTGCCACGGCGCGGAACTCCGTCTCGTCGGCCTCCTCGCGCAGCAGGCGCAGCAGAGCACCGGTGGTCTCCGGCTTTGTCATCACCCGGCCAGTGATACCGCACCGCTGCCGCCGTGCACACCGGGCGACGGAGAGAATCTCCACTCATCGCCGTGGACGACGTGGCTCACCTCCATTTCCCGCGGGGCGGTGCACGGCCAACCATGGCCCCGTCCGTCTTCCTCCGTGGACCCGGCTCCCGCCCCCCTTTCCCCGGACGGACACCAGTGAAGGAGAGCGCACGATGAAGCTCAGTTCCCTGCGGTCCGCCGCTGTCACCCTGGCGGCCGCCCTGGCCGCGGCCCTGGGGCTCACCGCCCCCGCCCACGCGGGCGAACCGGGCCTCCCCCGGCTCAACATCACCGACACCTACGTCACCGGCATCTCTTCCGGCGGTTTCATGGCCTCGCAGCTCCAGGTCGCCTACTCGGGCACCTTCAAGGGCGCGGGCATCGTCGCCGCGGGTCCGTACTACTGCGGCAAGGGCGGCATCGTCGTCGGCCTGATCGCCTGCGGTACGGGGCTGATCTCGACCGATCCGGAAGGCATCGAACAGATCGCCCGCCGCTGGTCGGCCGAGGGACGGATCGACCCCGTGTCGAACCTGGCAGGCAAGCCCGTCTACACGTACCACGGCACCAAGGATCCCCTCGTCCGGACATCGGTGAGCGACGAAGGAGTGCAGCTCTACCGGGACTTCGGGGCCCGGACCGCGTACCACGACACCGATCCGGCAGGGCACGGCTGGCCCACTCCGAACGCCCCGCTGAGCTGTGGCACCACGTTCTACCCGTTCCTGATCAACTGCGGAAACGATCCGCAGGGGGAGATGCTCGGTCACTGGCTGGGGCAGGTGAACGCACCGGCCGCCGCCCAGTCGGGCACCGTCAGCCGGCACGACCAGAACCGGTATGTGCCAGGGGGTCTGGCCCAGTGGTACAGCATGGGAAGCAGCAGCTTCCTCTACACGCCGGACTCCTGCGCGGCGGGGGCGGCGTGCAAGCTGGTCGTCGCCCTGCACGGCTGTATGAGCGACAACAAGTTCGTGGGTGACCGGTTCGCCCGCGAGTCCCATCTCAACGAGTACGCCGACACCAACAACCTGGTGATCCTCTATCCGCAGACCGACATCAGCCTCCTGCGCGGCAATCCCCAGGGCTGCTGGGACTGGTGGGGATACACGGGCAGCGACTACGCCCAGAAGTCGGGACCGCAGATGCGCGCCATCCTGAGTGAGGTGCATGCGCTCGGCGGCTGACGGATACGCTCCGCCCCCGCCGTGGAGGCCGTGGCGTCGAGGCGGCTCTCGTGGTGTGGCGTCGTACGCGGGTCCTCTCTGCTGTACGGCGTCTGGTGAAGCCGCGAGAACAGAGCACGCGTGTGCTCGTGACAGGGAGTGAACATGACCGAGCTTCCTCCGCCGATCACCCCTTGTCTCGAACCCGCCGCGAAGGAGTTGGCCGAGGCGACCGATCCGCACCCGCGGATCTACGAGGTCCCGCCCGAGAAGGGCCGTGAGATCCTTCTCGGCCTGCAGAGCGACCCGAGCGTGCCCCGGCCCGATGTCGACGAGGAGTGGGTCAACGTGGACGCGGGCCGGTGGGGCACGGTCCGCACCCGCCTCATCCGGCCCCGGGGAGCCACCGGACCGCTGCCCGTCGTGTTCTTCATCCACGGCGCCGGGTGGGTCTTCGGCGACGACAGGACGCACGACCGCCTCTTCCGCGAACTGACCGTCGGCGCCGGCGCGGCCGGGGTCTTTCCCGTCTACGACCGCGCGCCGGAGGCGAAGTACCCCACCCAGGTCGAGCAGAACTACGCCGTCGGCCAATGGGTCCTGGAACACGGCGCGGAGCACGGCCTGGACACCTCCCGCGTGGCCGTGACCGGCGAGTCGGTCGGCGGCTGCATGTCGGCGGTGTTCGCGCTCATGAACAAGGAGCGTCGCGACCGCCGCCATCTCCGCATACGTCCACGGCATCGTCCGCGGCGCCTTCCCCGGCGCCGATCCGGACGCGCTGTCGACCACGGTGTGGGCCCTCGTCCACGGCCTGGCATTCCTGCACCTCGACGGCAAGCTCGACACCTCCACTCCCGAGGTGGTCGACGACCAGGTCCGCGCCGCCGTGCACGCCCTGGTCGCCGTCTCCCCGGCGATGTCACGGACGGCAGCCACGCCACCCGAACAGGCGACGACCCAGGCGGTACGGGATCCGGGACAGGGCGGACCTGCTGTACGGCATCGCCGCAGTCCGCTCGTCCCCGTCCCGCACCGTCCCGGCGACGGCTTCAGGCTCGGGGCGGCGTCAAGGAGTGGCCGGGACGGAGCATCCGTGGGCTTTCGCCGAGCGCTGAGCGAATGCCTCAAGTGCGGCACGTTCGTAGGCAAGGTCCGCTTTGTCTCCCGGATACTTGCGCCTCTCCCCCTTCTCGTTCGAGGGCTGCAGGGTGAACAGGGCCCGGCCGCCCGCGCACTTGGCCGTCGTCCAGCTCATCCGGCCGTCACGGTCGCGGTGGTGCGCGGGTGTGTCGCTGTTCGGCGCGTCCTCGTAGGGCTCGTCCTCGTAGCGGCGCAACCGCTCCTGCGCGTAGGGGCCGTAGTCCGCCTCGATCACGTAGCGTGTCCTGCGCTCGGCGTCACCGAGCCGGCACGTCTCGTGCGGTGCTCCCCCGCGGGCGGTCTCGGTGGCGATCGTCACGCCGCGTGCGGCGGGGATGCCGGAGCAGGTTCCGTCGGCTGTGCCGAGCGGCTCGTACTCGTCCTCGTGCACCGGCAGGTCCAGGCTGCTGACGGGCTTTCCGAGCCTGGCTCCGCAGTGCCTGGCCTTCGAGGCCCTGGCCGCGGTGGAGGTGGCGATCCTGGCGAACTCCGGTCGCGCAGCCGGGTCGTCCAGGGACGTGTCGAGGGTGGTCTCGACGGTGACGGACAGGCCCTTGGCACCGGCTTCCCCGGCGCATTCGAGGACCAGGCTCGTGGTCACCTTCTCGTCCTCCTCGGCCCTGAAGGGGTCCCTCGCCCCGAAGGGGTCCGGGGCTGCCCCGAAGAGTCCCGTCCAACCGTGGCCGACCGGTACGGCGAGCGCACTCGGCGAACCCGTGTAGAGGGAGTCCGAGCGCCGTCCGACGTGTGCGGTGTCGAGGACACGGATCTCGGCGGTGCCGCCGTCCTGGACGTGCACCTCGCAGCCCACCAGGCCCGTACCGCCTGTTTCGTGCTCGACCTCGACGGCCCCCGGCCCGAGGACGCCGCGCACCGCGTTCCGGTCGAGCAGGCCGTCGCAGGCTCCGTCGAGTGCCGACTCGTCGCTCCAGCGCTGGAAGTCGCCGTGCACCAGGAGGTACCCGGCGACGGCGAGGGCCGCGGCGAACAGGGCCGCGACCGCCCGGAGGACGATCCGCCTCACCGCCATCCCTCCACCTCTCCGAGGATCTCGGCGTCATGGCACCGCTGCTGCTCGGGCCAGCCGCCGGGGTCGGCGAGATAGCTGTCCATCAGCTTGCGGACGTCCTCGGAGAACGTCGTCCGCTCCGCCTCACTGAGCGTGCGCGAATCGAGGCTGGAGGTCTCCGTGCGGACGGTGACCCGGTGGTACGTGGTGCCCGCGGCGCACTCCGACCGTGCCCACAGGGCGAGTTCGTGCGGCTCCGAGTCGGGGATGACCTTCGTCCGCTCTCCTTCGCGGAAGCCGAAGCTGTCGCCGGTACGGTAGTACTGGCCGTTGGCGGACTCACCGAGCGGCCCGGCCCAACTCGCCGCCGAGACATCGACGACCTCGCCGTCGGGCGGTGTGGGATCGGTGTCCGCCGGGTCCTTGCGGTCCAGGATGGTGGCGTCGCAGACGCTCAGCAGCCGTGAGTCCTGCAGATCGCCACTGGCGGTCCACTTGCCGGGAAAGCCCGCGCGCTCGCCGAGCCCCCGGCACTTCTTCACGCCCAGGCCCGGCTCGTCGATCCCCACGACCTCCATGTTGCCGCCGTCCGCGTCCGTGGTGACATGGGCCTCGTACGTGTCGACGACCCGGGTGGGCGTCCTCAGCGGCGGGCCACCGCACTTCTGAGCGGCAGTGATCCCGTTGGCGACCTGGACGGCGGTACGGAAGTCGGCGAGGTGCTCGACCGACTCCCCCTTGCCGGGAACGGGCAGATCGACATCGGCCGTCACATACATCCCGGAGACCTCACGGACCCGCCCCTCCAGCCCGCCGGGGCACTCGGCGACGACCCATGCGCGCCCGTCCTTGCCCGCCCTGCCGGTGACTCCGGGCGCCTCGTACCCCTCGTCGTCACCGCCGGGCAGGATGTCCTCGGCCCGCACCGTCATCGGCATCCGGGAGATGAGCGCGACGGCCCGCACCCGCACCGAGCCATACCCCGGCCAGGTGACAGAGCAGTTCACCAGGGAGCGGCTGTCCTCATCGGGCCGGAGCATGGTGCCGTACTGACCGACCGCGCCGGCCACGTCGTCGGGCACGAGACCCCGCAGCTCCTCGTACGGCAGCAGTCCCGCACAGGCTCGCTTCAACTGCGCCCGGTTCGCCGCCGCATGACCACTGCTGTCCGACCGGTCGGCACCGAGGAGGAACACCGCCCCGGTGGCCACCAGCACGAGCGGCACCCCTATGAACAGCGGCTTGCGCAACCATGACGGCACCCGGCCCACGGAGCCCCCTCCCCAGTACCACTGACAGGATCGACTGATCCGGCGGATCAAGGCCCGGAACCTATCAGAGCCGCGCGTTCCCATGACCACCGGTCAGCGGTCGACGGTCACGTCATGACTTCGCGACCTCGGTCCGGGGCAGCCTCGTGGCTCCGGCGGCGGCGATCAGACAGAAGCCGAGCACCCACCAGAAGGTGTCGCCGAACGCCCCGGAGATGTCCGGGCCGCGGGTGGACAGCCGGTTCTGCAGGACCACGGCGAGGGCAGCGGTGCCGACCGAACCGCCCACGGTGTTGAGCAGGTTGAGCGCTCCGGACGCGCGCGGGAGGTGTTCGGGTTCGATGCGGCTGTAGACGATGTTCATCACGGGCGCGCCGACCATGGCCATCCCGACGCCGCGGACCGCGAGGGCCAGGGCGATCACCGCGTCCGGTACCCCGTGGCCGAGCTGGGTGAACGGAACCGTACCCGCGAGGATCAGCACGATGCCGGTGACCACGAGGGTCCGCGGTGCGACTCCGTCGATGGTGCGGCTGACCAGTGCCGACCCGGCCGCCGCACCGAGCCCCTGGGGGGCCAGGAGGAGTCCGGCCCCCCACGCCGACATTCCGCGGCCGGTCTGGAAGTACAGCGGCAGCAGGAACATCGTGCCGAACACCGAGGCGCCCAGGACGAGCAGCGCGACGGCGGCGGCCCCGAAGGGCGGCCGGGCGAACAGCCGGGGATCGACCAGCGGTGTGCGGCGGGTCCGCAGCCCGTGCACGGTGAAGCCGGCCAGCATCGCCAGTCCCGCGGACACGCCGACCGCGGCCGGGAGGGTGCGGCCGTGGGCCACCTCGGTCAGTCCGTACACCAGCGCGGCCAGGCCGGGCGACAGCAGCAGGGCTCCTCGCAGATCGAATGCCGTCCGCCGGGTCGACGGCGGCACCGCGGGCACGTGGCGGCGGGCGAGCAGGACCGCGACCGCGCCGATCGGCAGGTTGACCAGGAACAGCCACGGCCATGGCGCGACCGCGAGGATGGAGCCGCCGGCCAGCGGGCCGAGCACCGGTGACAGCAGTGGGACCACCGCGACGACGCTGATCACCCGCCCGGTGCGGCCGGGGCCCGCGATTCGGGCCAGCAGCGCCTGCCCGGTCGCGGGCAGCAGCCCGCCGCCGAGGCCCTGGATCACCCGGAACACGATCAGGCCGGTCACCGACCGGGCGGACGCGCACAGCACCGAGCCGAGCAGGAACACGCCCACGGCGACGAGCCACGTCCGCCGGCCGCCGAACCGGTCGGCCAGCCAACCGGACGCGGGCACGGCGGCGACGACGGCCAGCAGGTAGGCCGTGGTGACCCACTGGATCTCGGCGACGGAGGCGCCGAACTCGTGGGTCAGGCTGTCGATGCCGACACTGACGATCGTGGCGTCCAGGGTGGCCATGAAGGTGCCGAGCACCAGAATGAACGCGGTCCTCAGCAACTGCTTGTCCACGCGTTCGGCCGGCGGCGCGGTGTTCCGGCTCATCGGCCCTCCAGGAGGTCGCGCACGTCGTTGTCGAGGTGCTTGTCCAGGGTGCGGAGCAGGTCGAGCAGTTCCCCGGCGAGCCCGTCGACGTCCGTGCCGGCCCGGTGGGCGAGCACGCCGGTCCACCCGTCGCCGTCCGGCATGACGGTCAGGGTCGCGGGGTGGTGCGTGGCCTCCCGGAAGCGGGTTCCGACGACCGTGAGCCCGGGGGCGGGTTCGCGGAGGCGGTCCGGGTCGACCGGGTAGTTCTCGAACACCACCAGGCTGTCGAACAGCCTGCGCCGCCCGGTCAGCCGCTCCAGGTCGGACAGGGCCACGTGATGGTGCTCGACCAGCGCCCGCTGCCGGGACTGCAGTTCGCCGAGGGTGTCGGCGAGCGTGCCGTCGAGCCGTGCCCGGACCGGCACGGTGTTGGCCAGCAGCCCGATGATCTCCTCGACGCCCTCCAGCTCCGGGGGCCGGCAGGAGACCATCGCGCCGAAGCAGACGTCGGCATGACCGGAACGCCGCGCGAGCAGCACCGCCCACGCGCCCTGCACCAGCGTGTTCCGGGTCAGACCGCGCCGGGCGGCGAGGCGCGTGAGGCCGGCCACCAGCGCCGCGTCGAACTCGATGACCTCGGGTTCCTGCCACGCGGGACCGGGTTCGCCGCCGCCCAGGTAGTCGCCCTCGGGCAGGCCGTCGAGCTCGGCCGCCCAGGCGCCGAGGTCGGGCTCGTGCTCGGCGCACCAGCTCAGGTAGTCGGCGAACGGCACGGGGACCGGCAGGTCCGGAGCCTTGCCGCGCACCCTCGCCGTGTAGAGGGCCAGCAGCTCGGTGAGGATGCGCGGGGCCGACCAGCCGTCGGAGAGCACGTGGTGGCTGGTCAGGACCAGGTCGGCGCGCTCGGGGCCGCGCCGGATCACGGTGAGGCGGAGGAGCGGGCCCCGGGCGAGATCGAACGGCTCGGCGAGGTCGGCCGCCAGCACCTCCTCGGCCGGTCCGTCGCAGACGCGGAAGTCCGGCCGGGGCGACGTGGGGATCACCGCCAGGGAGGCGGGGAACACGGCGCCCAGGTTCGGGTGACGGGCCACCAGGTCGTCGCCCGCGGCCCGCAGGGCGTCGGTGTCGAGCCGGCCGGCGAGGGAGAACGCCGACTGCACGGTGTACGGGTCGGGGCGCTCGGTACGCGAGTGCCGCAGCATCACCTCCTGCAACGGGGTGAGCGGCTGTACGTCGGCGACCGGGCGGTCCCGGTCGAGTGCCCCGATCTCCGGTGCGGCGGCGATCCGCAGGAGCGCGGTCCGCAGGTTCTCGGCCAGCTCCTCGACCTCGGCGGCGGTGAACAGCGCGGACGGCCAGGTGATCCGGACCCCGAGCGCGTCGTCGCGCACGAGGGCGTTGACCATCAGGCCGTACTGCAGGGGCATCGCGTCGGAGCCGCCCGAACCGAGCGGGTCGGCGTCCGGGGGCGCCTGCCACGGCGTCTCCCGGTCCGGGGCTCCGGGGTACTGGCCGAGGTAGTTCCAGGCGATCTCCGGTTCCACGGGGTCCAGGAGGCCCGCCGTGGTGAGAATGCCGTAGCCGAGGCCGTCGCCCCGGGCGCGCAGCCGCTCCCTGACCGCCCTTACGTCGTCGCCCGCGTCGAGCCGTACGGGATGGACGGCGGTGAACCAGCCGACGGTCTGGGACAGGTCGACCTCCCGCGGACGGCCGTGGCTCTCCAGCGCGACCAGCACCTCCGGCGTCCCGCGCCAGGCCCGTACGGCCTGAGCGAGCGCCGTCAGAAGCACGGCGTCCGGGGTGGTGCGGTAGACGGCCGGCAGGGTCGTGATCAGGGCGCGGGTCGACTCGGCGTCGAGCGCGATCTCGTGGTGCGTCGCGGTGGCCACGGTGTCCCGGGCGGGGTCGAGCGGGCGGGTGAGGGCCGGCGTGGCGCTCATCCGCTGCCAGTGCGGCAGTTCGGCCCGCCGGTCGGCCTCGCGCAGCGAACGCGCCCAGCCGAGGAACGACTGGCCGTGCCGGGTCAGCGATCCGCCGGAGTGCGCGTGTTCCAGGTCGTCCAGCAGGACGCGCCAGGACACACCGTCGACGACCAGGTGGTGAGCGACGAGGGCGAGTCGGCCCGGCCGGTCCGGTCCCGCGTCGACCCACAGCACGCGCAGCACAGGACCGGTGCGCGGGTCCATCGACTCCCGGGCGGCCGCGATCCCGGAGTCGACCGTGGCCCGCAGGCCGTCCGCCGTCCGTACGCAGGTCAGCACCTCGGCGCCGGTCACCGCGCCGACCGGCGGGATGTGCAGCATGTCGCCGGCCAGGTGGGCCCGCAGCACGTCGTGTCGGGCCAGCAGATCGTCGAGCACGGCCTGCCAGGTCGTCTCGTCGCCGCCGGGCGGGACGCAGATCTCCACCCACTGGCAGAATCCGTCGGCGGCCGCCCCGGAGCGGCGCAGCAGGTCCCGCATGACCGGGGTCAGCGGCGCGTCCCCGACCGCGGGGGCCGCACCGCCGTCGAGGGCGCGGGCCCGCGCCGCGATGCCTGCGACCGTCTCCCCCTCGAACACGTCCTTCGGGGTCAGGCCGAGTCCCTGGCGCCGGACCCGCGAGACCAGTTGCAGCGACACGATGCTGTCGCCGCCGATGTCGAAGAAGTTGTCGTCGGGGCCGATGTCGTCGGTGCCCAGGACGTCCCTGAACACGCCGAGCAGCACCGCCTCCGCCTCGGTGGCGGGTTCGCGCCGTGCGGCGGCCGTGGTCCCGGGGGCCGGCAGCGCGGCGGAGTCGAGCTTGCCGCTGGGGCTCAGCGGCAGCCGGTCGATCGGGACGAGCGCCGTCGGCACCATGTGGTCGGGCAGTTCCTCGGCCAGGTACGCACGTACCAGTGCCGTGTCCAGGTCGGCGTCGTCGGTCGGGATGACGTAGCCGACGAGCCTGCCCTCCCGCATGATCACGGCGCAGGCGCGCACGTCGGGGTGGCCGGTCAGAGCGGACTCGATCTCGCCCGGCTCGACGCGGAAGCCGCGGACCTTGACCTGGTGGTCGGCGCGGCCGAGGAACACCAGCTGTCCGTCCGGCCGCCATCGCACCAGGTCGCCCGTGCGGTACATCCGTTCGCCCGGCGGGCCGAACGGGTCGGCCACGAAGGCGGCGGCGGTCAGGGCGGGTCGGCCGAGGTAGCCGCGGGCCAGGCTCGGCCCGCCGAGGTACAGCTCGCCCGTCACGCCGACGCCGACCGGCTGGAGTCCGCCGTCGAGGACGTAGGCGCGGACATTGGGGTCGGGGCGGCCGATCGGCAGCGGCCCGGTGTCGTCCGGGTCGTAGTGCCAGGTAGTGGAGTTGATCGTGACCTCGGTCGGCCCATAGGCGTTGAACAGCGCCCGGCGGCCCCGGCCCCAGCGTCGCGCCAGCTCGGGGTCGAGGCGCTCGGCGCCGACGACGAAGAACACGTCGGGGTCGACGGTGCGGTCGTCGGGCATCGCGGCCAGGAACGAGGGAAGCAGGTTCACGCCGGTCACCCGGTGCTCGACGATGTAGTCGAGCAGTTCGTCGCCGGGGACGCGCACTTCCTCGGGCGCGATCACGGACGTGCCTCCGGAGAGCAGCGGCACCATGGTCTGCCAGAACGCGACGTCGAAGCCGGTCGACGCGAAGTGCAGGTACCGGTCGTGCTCGGTGACCCCGACGACCTCCTCCTGAAGCGCGATCAGGTCGGGCACACCCCGGTGGGTCACGCCTACGCCCTTGGGCCGCCCGGTGGTTCCGGAGGTGTAGATGACGTAGGCGAGCGCGTCCTCGGTGAGCCGGGCGCGTGCCTCGGCCGGGTCGGTGTCCGGTGCGGACGCGAGTGTGGCCGGGTCGTCCAGCCGCAGGATCGGGATGCCGCGGTCGACGGGCGGTTCGGCGCCGGTCGTCACGGCGGCGGCCGGGGCGATGTCGTCGAACATGTAGGCCAGCCGCTCGCGCGGGTAGCTCACGTCCATCGGTACGTACACGGCGCCCGCCTTGGCCACGCCGAACAGTGCCACGGTCATCTCGACGTCGCGGCCGAGCAGGACCGCGACCGGGTCCTGCGGTCGTACCCCGCGCTCGATCAGCGCGTGGGCGAGCCGGTTGGCCTGCCGGTCCAGGTCGGCGTAGCTGAGGCTGCGGTCACGGCAGACCAGGGCCTCGGCGTCGGGCTTGCGGCTCACCCAGGCGTCGAACTCCTCCAGCCAGTGGCCGCGGGCCCTGGTGGGGACGGCTTCGGTGCCGGTACGCAGCATCCGCGCCCGCTCGTCGGCATCCAGCGCGGGCAGCCGGATCGCGGGCCGTGACGGGTCGTCGACGATCTCTCGCAGGAGGTTGTGGAGCCAGCGGCCGTAGTCGCGCACGGTCGCCCCGGCGAAGGCGCGTGGCTGGTAGCCGAGGCCGATCGTGATCTCCTCGTCCGGGATCACGATGACGGTCAGCGCGTAGTGCGTGGCGTCGGTGATGTCCACCCCGGCCAGGTCGAGCCCGGGGGCGAGCGGAGTGCGCCTGCGGCTGGAGAGCGGGAAGTTCTCCATGACCAGCATCGTGTCGAACAGCTCGCCGATGCCCACCGCCCGCTGGATCTCGGGCAGGCCGACGTGATGGTGCTCGGCCAGTACGACGCTCTCGGCGTGCACCTGTGCCATGAGGTCCAGCGCGGTCCGGTCCTGGGTGTGCCTGACGCGTACCGGGACCGTGGTGCCGAGTTGGCCGATCATCGACTCGACGCCGTCCACCTCGGCGGGCCGCCCGGACACCGGGCAGCCGAACACGACGTCGCGACGCCCGGTGAGCCGGCCCAGCAGCAGCCCCCACGCCGTCTGGAACACGGTCGTCAGGGTGACGCCCCGCTCGCGGGCGAACGCGCGCAGCCGGTCACTGAACTCGCGGCCCAGCGCGACGGTCTCGCGGCCGGGGCGTTCGACGTCGGCCCCGGTGCTCGCGGGTGCCAGCCGCGTCGCGTCGTCGACGCCGGCCAGCGCGTCCCGCCACACGGCGAGCGACGCCTGCCGGTCCCGGCCCGCCAGCCACCGGAAGTACTCCGACAGCGGCGGGGCGGCTGGTGCGGCGGGGCCGCCGCTCAGCTCGGCGTAGATGGCGAGCAGGGTGCGGCCGACCAGCGGCATCGACCAGCCGTCGAGCAGGGCGTGATGGTTGGTGATCACCAGCTTGTGCTCGGCGGGCCCGACACGGGACAGCAGGAAGCGGATCAGCGGCGGCCGGGCCGGGTCGAAGGGGCGCTCCAGATCGGCGCGGGCCGCTTCGGGGAACCGGTCGTCCTCGCGCCAGTCCAGGGCGACGTCGGTGGGGATCACCTGCACCACGTCGTCCCCGGCCGTGCCGAGGTACACGCGCAGAGCGGGGTGGCGGCGCAGCAGTTCGCGTGCGGCCTCGGCCATCCGGTCCGGTTCCAGCTCGCCGGCCAGGGTCGTCACGGCCTGGACGACGTAGACGTCGGTGTCGTGGTCGTCGCGGACCAGGGTGTGGAAGGACAGCCCGACCTGCAGGGGTGTGGCGGGCAGTACGTCGGCGACACGGCCGGTGCGTTCGAGGGCGTCGATGGCGGCCTGGTCGAGGTCGACCAGCGGCAGGTCCGACGGGGTGAGCCCGCCCGGGGTGTGGAGCGCGTGCGCGGCCAACGCGTCCAGAGCCGCGGCCCAGGTCTGCTGGAGGGCCCCCACGGCGTCGGTGCCGAGCACCCCGGTCGCGGCGGTCCACTCGACGGCGAGCCGTGGCTCGTCCCCCTCGTGGACGAAGCAGTTGAGGGCCAGCACCTGTTCCAGGGCCTTGGCTTCGGGCTCGGTCACCGAGAAGGCGTCGTGCTCCGGCAGGTGCCATCCGGTTCCGGTCAACGGGGTGAACCTGCCCAGGTAGTTGAGCAGCACGTCCGGTGGCGGGGTGGCCGCGAGCTCGCTGCCGGCCTCCGGGTCGAGGTAGCGCAGGACGCCATGGCCGACACCGCCGTCGGGGACTCCGCGCCGGGCCTCCTTGGCGGCGCGGAGCGCCTGCCCCACGTCGTCGGAAGCGGGCACACGCACCGGGTACTCGCTGGTGAACCAGCCGATGGTGCGGGACAGGTCGAGGTGTTCGCGGCCGTGGCCCTCCATCGAAACGGTCAGCGCGTCGCCGCGCAGGCCCCAGCCCCGCAGGGCGAGCACGAGCGCGGCCAGCAGCACCTCGTCGACACCGGCGCGGTACGCCGCGGGCAGAGTGGTCAGCAGCGCCTCGGTGGCCTCGGCCGAGGCCACGGTGACCGAACGGTGCGCGGTCGACACCGTGTCCCGCGTCCGGTCCAGCGGCCGGGCGCCCAGCCGGGACGCGGAGCCGAGCGCGGTCCGCCAGTGATCGAGTTCGCCGCGCCGCGCGCCGGATTCCCCCTGGCCGGCGAGGAGCAGGGCGTGCCGCCGCCAGGACGCCCCGACCGGATCGAGGGTGCCGCCCGTGCAGGCCGTGTGCAGGTCGGGCAGCAGGATGCGCCAGGACACGCCGTCCATGGCGAGGTGGTGCACGACGACGACCAGCCGGTCCGGCGTGTCGCCGCCGGTACGGAGCAGGGCTGCCCGCAGCAGGTCGCCCGACCGCGGGTCGAGTTCTTCGGCCAGCCGCCGGGCCAGGGTGGTCACGTCCTCGCCGTGGACCTCGTCCACGACGGCCCGCACCATGCCGCGGGGCAGGATCTCCAGGCCGTCGCCTGCCCGCAGCCGCAGTGCGTCGTGGTGATCGAGCACGGCCTGCACGCCCGTGACCAGGTCGTCGTGGTCGAGTTCGTCGACCCGCAGGGCGGTCCACTGCGCGTATCCGGCGACGACGTCCACGTTCGGGTGCGGGTCGAGCAGACCGCGCGCGATCGGCGGAGCGGGCACGGGCCCGATCGGGTCGTCCACCGGGCCGGGAGCCTCCTCCAACAGGTCGGCGGAGGCTGCCAGAGCGGCGAAGCTGCGGCGTGCCAGCAGGTCCCGTGGCCGCAGTCCGAGGCCCGCCGCCCGCAGTCTGCTGCTGACGGTGATCGCGGTGATGCTGTCCCCGCCGAGGGCGTAGAAGTCGTCGTCCACGCCGACCCGTTCGGCATCGAGCGCCTCGGCAAGGACCGCGCACAGCAGCCGCTCCCGCTCGGTGCTCGGCTCCCGGCCCCCGCCGCCGGGCAGCGCGGGCGCGGGCAGGGCGGCGTGATCGAGCTTGCCGTTGGGTGTGACCGGCAGCCGGGGCAGCACCACCACCGTCGAGGGCACCATGTGCTCGGGCAGCCGCTCGGCCAGGTGGGCACGCGCCCCGTCCCCGGTGACCGAGGCGGACACGACGTAGCCGACCAGCCGGGACGACCGCACCGCGGCGGCCGCCGCGGTGACCCCGGGCACCGCGGCGAGCGCCGCCTCGACCTCGCCGGTCTCCACCCGGTGGCCGCGGATCTTGATCTGTCCGTCGCCCCGGCCCCGGTACTCCAGGCCCCGGCCGGGCACCCAGCGGGCCAGGTCGCCGGTGCGGTACATCCGCTCACCCGGCGCGCCGAACGGGTCGGCGACGAAGCGCTCGGCGGTCGCCCCGGGCCTGCCGAGGTAGCCGCGGGCCAGGTGCGGCCCGGCCAGGTGCAGCTCGCCCACCGTGCCGTGCGGCACCGGGTGAAGCGCGCTGTCCAGCACACGGATCCGGGTGCCCGCGAGCGGGTGGCCGATCGTCGGCTCGTCGCCGTCGATGCGCGCGGTGGTGCTGTCCACGGTCGCCTCGGTCGGCCCGTACATGTTGCGCGCGGTGGTCCCGGACCCGGCGACCCGCCGCCACAGCGCGGGCGGGGTGGCCTCTCCGCCGAGGACCAGCAGCGTCGGCCGCAGGTCCAGCAGGCCGGCGTCGACCAGTGGCGAGGCCATCGACGGGGTGGTGTCCACGATGTCGATGCCGTCGCGGGCGTACGCGGCGAGCAGGGCGTCGGCGTCGCGGGCGGTGTCGGTGTCGTAGACGTGCAGTTCGTGCCCGCACAGCAGCCACACCAGGTGGTCGAAGGCGGAGTCGAAGGCGAACGAGTAGGTGTGGGCGGCGCGCAGCCGTCCGCCCGCGGCCCGCTCGGCCTCGGCGACGACCGTCGACCGCTGGTGGTGCAGCAGCGCGGCCAGGCCGCCGACCCGGCCGAGCACGCCCTTGGGGCGTCCGGTCGACCCGGAGGTGTGGATGACGTAGGCGAGGTGCTCGGGGTGCCGGGGCGCGGAGAGCTCATGGGCCGTCAGGGGTGCGTCGGACAGCCCGGCGGCCTCGCCGAGCAGGGTGCTCCACGGCAGCCCGTCGACCGCGCCGGCGGTGAGTACCAGCGCGGGCCGGGTGTCGTCGATCAGCACGCGCAGCCGCTCGGGCGGATACGCGGCGTCCAGGGGCAGGAACGCGGCGCCGGCGTCCAGCACCGCCAGCAGGGCGACCACCGAGTCGGCCGAGCGCGGCAGCGCGAGCGCCACGACGTCGTCGGCCCCGATCCCGCGGGCCCGCAGTGCGCGGGCCAGCCGGTGCACCCGGCCCGCCAGGTCCGCCGCGGACAGCCGGTCGTCACCGCTCACCAGGGCCGTACGCCGGGGACCGGCGGCGACCATCGTGTCGAACGCGGTCGGCACGTCCACCGGCGTACCGGGCAGCGCGGGCGGGCACCAGTCGGCCGGCAGCCCGTCCGCGTCGCCGGTCAGCGCGATGCGCCCGACGGGCAGGCCGTCGGTCAGCCCGGACAGCAGTGTGCGCAGCCCCGAGAGCAGGCTGTCGACCGCGGCCTGGTCCTTGGACCGGGCGTCGACCTCGAAGCCGAGCAGCAGCCCGTCGTCACGGGTCGGCAGGACGCTCAGGCCCATGTCCTCCGGCGGACCGCCCGCGACGTTGCGCATCACCCCGCCGGCCCCGGCGAAGTCGATCGTCAGGTCGAACGCCTTGAGGTTGATGCCGCGCCCGTGGAGCAGCGCGCCCGCGCCGGGCACCGCGAGGTCCCGCGGCAGGTCCTCGCCCCGGTACCGCTGGTGTTCACGCATCTCCCGCATGGCGGAGGCGACCCGCCGGCTCAGCTCCCCGAGCCCGTCCCCGCCGCGCACGGTCACCCGCAGCGGCAGCACATTGACCGCCATGGAGGGGGTGCGCAGCTCGGTCGAGCCCGCCCGGCACATCAGCGGCAGCGCGAACACCACGTCGGTGCGGCCCAGCATGCGGTGCAGGAAGGCGGCGTAGCCGGCGATCAGCGCCTCGCCCCAGGTGACGCCCTCCCGGTCGGCGAACGCGCGGAGCCGGGCCGTCTCGTCGGGCGTGACGACGGCACGGGCGGTCAGGGTGTGGCCGGGCGAACCGGCGGCGGTGCCGGGATCGCCGAGGTCTCCGAGGTCGGGCAGCGGGGTGAACCGCTCGACCCAGTACGCGCGGTCCTCGGCGAACCGGTCGCCGTCCCGGTAGGCCCGGTCGGCGGCGACGAGGTCGGCGAAGCCGCCGAAGGTCGAGCGCGGCACCTCGGTCCCGCGGACCAGGGCGGTGTAGCGGGCGGCGGTGCGGCGGGCGAGCATCGCGGCGGTGTAGCCGTCGAAGACCAGGTGGTGGCCGAGCTGGGTGTACCAGACCTCGCGGTCGGACAGCTTGATGACGGTGCGTGCGTACAACGGCCGGTCCACCATTCCCCGGCATGCCTCGGCGGTCCGCTCCCGCTCGGCGTCGACGAACGCCTGGGCCGCGGCCACGGGATCGGCCGCGCCGCTGAGGTCGACCACCTCGGGCAGCCCGACCGGCTCCCCGCTCACCGCCTGGCGCGGCCCGTCCGGGGTGTCGTACACCCGTAGCCGGAGGGTCTCGGCCTCCTCGGTGGTCGCCCGGACCGCCTCGGCCAGCGCGTGCGTGTCGATCGGTTCGCCGCCGGATATCTCCACCACGTCGCCGACCACGTAGTACGGCGAGTCGGGTTCGAGGCGCTGCGCGTTCCAGATGCCCAACTGGGCGCCGGTCAGTGCGAGGAGGCCGTCCGAGGGCACGCTTGCGGGGCTCAACTTACTCTCCTTGAAGTGTGGGAACGACCATCGGTGTGCCGGTCACCGGGTCGGGGACGATGACGCTCGGCAGGTCGAACACGTCCTTGATCAGCGCGGCGTCCACGATGTCCCCGGGGTCGCCCTCGGCGACCACCCGGCCGTCCTTCATGGCGACCAGGTGGTCGGCGAACCGGCATGCCTGATTGATGTCGTGCAGGACCGCGACCACCGTGCGGCCCTCGTTGCGCAGCCTGGCCAGCAGGCCGAGCAGCTGGTACTGGTGAGTGATGTCGAGGAACGACGTCGGTTCGTCGAGCAGCAGGTAGGGCGTCTGCTGGGCGAGCACCATGGCCATCCACACCCGCTGCCGCTGTCCGCCGGACAGCTCCTGCACCGGCCGGTCGGCCAGGTCCTCGACGCCTGCGGCGGCCATCGCCGCGTCGACGGCCGTCCCGTCGTCTCTCGACCACAGCGCCAGCATCGACTGGTGCGGGAACCGCCCCCGGCCCACCAGCTGCCGGACCTTGATGTCGTCGGGTGCCAGCGGGTCCTGCGGCAGGAAGCCGAGTTTCTTGGCCAGTGCCTTGGTCGCGTAGCCGCCGACCTCGCGGCCGTCGAGTTCCACGTGCCCGGAGTCCGGGCGCAGCAGCCGGACCAGCGCGCTCAACAGGGTCGACTTGCCACAGCCGTTGGGACCCACGACGGCGGTGAAAGCACCGTCGGGGACGTCGAGGCTCAGACGTGTGGCCACGATCCGGTCTCCGTAGCGCAGGGTGATCTCCCGCGCCCTCAGGCGTGCGGTCACGCGCGCCTCACCTCCTTGGTCAGCAGCCAGATCAGATAGCAACCGCCGATCGCGGTACTCACCACGCCGACGGGCAGCGCGACGGGCGCCAGCAGCATCTGGGCGATCAGGTCGGCGCCCTGGAGCAGCACCGCTCCGGTCAGCGCGGCCGGGAGCAGTGGTACTCCGGCCGCGCCCGCGAGCCTGCGGCCGATCTGCGGGGCGGCCAGGGCGATGAAGGCGATCGGGCCGGCCACGGCGGTCACGGTGGCCGTACAACCGACGCCGACCAGCACCATCAGCAGCCGCAGCCGGTCGAGCCCGACCCCGGTGGTCACCGAGATCGCGTCGCCGAGCGAGGCCTGGTGCATGGCGTGCGCCCGGGTGGTCATCAGGATCAGCAGCACGGCGATCACCGAGAACGGAATCCCCAGGTCGGCCCAGCCCACGCCGTTGAGCGAGCCCGCGCTCCAGCCGACGGCGGTGATCGCCACCTCCAGCTCGGCGCGCAGCACGATCCACGAGTTGATCGCGGTCACCATCGCGTTGAACGCGATTCCGATGACCACCAACCGCATCCCGGAGAAGCCCCGTTCGAAGGACAGCAGGTAGATCGCTGCCGCGACGACCAGCCCGCCGAGCACCGAACCGACGGCGAGTTGGGCGGACGTGCCCGACAGCACGGTGATGGCGATCAGGGCGCCGGTGTAGGCGCCCGCGTCGAGGCCGATGACGTCCGGGCTGCCCATCGGGTTGCGGGTGAGGTTCTGGAAGATCGCCCCCGCCACGCCGAGCGCGGCGCCGAAGACCAGCCCGGCCAGTACCCGCGGCAACCGCCAGTCCCGGATCACCACGGAGTGCTCCGCCCCGGTCAGTACGGCGAACACCCTGCCGGGGGAGGACCATGACGTGCCGTAGCACAGCCCGAGCAGGGCCAGGCCCAGCATCAGGGTCACCAGCACCGCCACGAGCAGCATCGTGCGGCGTTCGACTCTCCATCCGAGTGCGGTCACAGCGATCCCGCCCCGTAGCGGCGAACGGCCCAGATCAGCGTGGGGCCGCCGAGGAACGCGGTCACGATGGCCACCGGCACCTCGCCGGTGGGCAGCAGTACCCGCGACCCGATGTCGGCGACCAGCAGCAGGATCGGTCCCAGCACCATCGTGTAGAGGATCAGCCATGGCACCGAGCCCGCCGCCGGCTTGCGTACCAGGTGCGGCACGATCAGCCCGACGAACAGGATCGGCCCGGCCACCGCCGTCGCCGCCCCGCTGAGCACGGTGATCAGCACCAGGGCGGCGGCCCGTACCCGGCCCACGCCCGCACCCAGTGTCTGCGCCACGCTCTCGCCCAGCGTCAGGGCGTTGAGCGCCCGGCTCAGCAGCAGCGCGCCGAGCAAGGACACGGCGATCGCGGTCAACGGCAGCGCCAGCGGTGCCTGTTCGCGGGCCGCGAGCGACCCGACCGACCAGAACCGGTAGGCGTCGAAGACGTCCGGGAGCATCAGCCGCATCCCCAGCGCGACGCCGCCCAGCACCGCGGTCAGGGCCACGCCGGTGAGCACCAGACGCAGCGGTGAGCGCTGCCCGACCGCGGCGACCAGCAGCGCCGCGAGTACGGATCCGCCGATCGCGAAGCCGAGTTCGCCCGCCTGCCCGGCGGCCGGCCCGAGCGCCGAGCCGACGGTGACGGCGAACCCGGCGCCCGCGGTGACCCCGAGGATGCCGGGCTCGGCCAGCGGGTTGCGGGCCAGCGTCTGGATCAGTGCGCCGGCCACCGCGAGCGCGGCGCCCACCGCGATGGCCAGCAGCGCGCGCGGCGCCCGGATGTCGCGCACGATCACCCGGTCGTCGGTGCCCTGGTGGTCGAACCATGCCCGTACGACCTCGGCGGGCGGAACGTGGCGGGCCCCGACGCCCATGCTGAGCACGGCGATCACTGCCAGCAGCAGCAGTCCGCCGACGAGCAGGCAGATCTGTGGCCCGGCCCGCCCGGTTCCCGCCGTCCGGTAGGCGCGGCCCGCAACGGTCACCGGTTCAGCAGCGGAGCGAGCGACTTGTCGATCGCGTCCAGGGTCTGAACGGCCTCGCCGTAGGTCGCGGCCTCGGTGTAGCGGAACGGGAAGGCCTTCCCTGCCTTGACGGCGGGCAGGTTCTTCCAGAGCTTCGAGTCCAGGACGTACTGGACGGACTTGGGGATGCTGCCGTCGGCGTTGACCGAGTAGGTCATGACGTCGGCCTCACCGAACGCGGCCGGGAGCTCCTCGACGGACGGGTACTCGCTGACCGCGCGCGAGCCGGGGCCGGGCTCCTTGACCTTGCCGTAGTACGTCGCGCCGAGGTCCTCGGCGATGTTGGTGCCCCACGAACCGTTGAACTCGCGCTGGAAGGTGCCCTTGGCGACCTCACCGTACGCGCCGACATGACCCAGCTTGAGCCGGGGCAGTACGTCCTTGTACTTCTTGGACAGCTCTGCGGCCCTGGCCTCGTACGTGTTCTTCGCGGCGTCGAACTGCTTGAGTGCGCCCGCGGCGTCGGCCTGCTTGTGGGACAGCTCGCGCCATGCGGAGGGCACGGTCGGGCCGATCGCCACGACCGGGGCGATGGACTCCAGCCGCTTGATGTCGATGTCGCCGAGCACCGGGGCGGGTACACCGATGACGATCAGGTCGGGATCGGCCTCGGCGACGGCCTCGTAGTTGGTCTCGGCGGCCTGCTCGCCCGCCACCTTGGTGAGCTTCTTGTACGTGGCCAGGTCTTCCTCGGTCATCATCGGCTCGCCGCGCTTCCACGACGAGATTCCGACCAGTGGCGCGTCGGCCTCGATCATGACGGGCACGGCATAGCCGGTGGCCACCACCCGCTTCGGGTCGGCGGGGATGGTGATCTTGCCGTTGTCCGCGGCGAACACCCGGGTCTTCCCCTGGTCCGAGGCGTCCGACCCGCCCTCCGACGACGACCCGCACCCGACCAGGACGAGGGCCAGTGACACGGCGCCGACCAGGCCGGACGATCTGCGTATGGACATGTAGTGCTCCTTGCTGGTTGCGTGGGACTTGTCTTGCTCGATGGCCTTTGGGCGCAACGACCAGGAAGCGGCGTCACGCCTGCCCCGGTCCGGCCGGCCGGTCAGTGGTCGTCCTCGTCGAAGTCGGCGACGCCGCGCTTCCAGTAGCCGGTGATGTCGTGATCGGCGCTGTCCAGCCGCAGCTCGTCGCGGGCCCAGCGGCGCAGCGGCTTGATCTGGCCCGCCTCACCCGCGATCCACACGTACACGCGTTCCCCCTCGGGCACGGTCACGGCGGTCACGGCCCGTGCCAGCGCGTCGCCGGTTCCCGCCGGCAGATCGCCGCGGTGCAGCCAGCGCACTTCGACGCCGTCGGGCGCGGACAGCTCGATCTCCTGTGCGGCGTCGACGACTTCGACGAACGCCCAGCCCTTCGCGCTCCTGGGCAGTTCCTCCAGCCAACGCGCGATCGCGGGCAGGGCCGTGATGTCGCCCGCGAGCAGGTACCGGTCGTAGGTGTGCGGGACGATCAGTCCACCGGGCGGCCCCGCGACATGCATGATGTCGCCGGGCCGGGCCGCACGCGCCCAGTCCGACGCGAGGCCACCCTCGTGCTCGGCGATGTCGATGTCGATCTCGCCCGCGACCGGGTCGTAACGGCGCACGGTGTACTCCCGCGAGATGAGCGCCGGCCGCGGCCAGCGCAGCATCGCCCCGTTCGGCTCGGGCAGCCGCCGTGTGCCGTCCGGATCCGGGAAGATCAGTTTCACGTGTTCATCCGGCGAGTGGGCCTCGAACCCCTCGGTACCCGCCCCGCCCAGGGTCACCCGCAGCAGGCCGGCGCCGACCGCGACCACGCGTACGACTTCGGTCGCCCGGATACCGATCGGGTAGCCCACCTTCTCGGCGTGGCGACCCGCCCGGACTTCCGCGATCCGGTCCAGGTGCCGGTGCCGGTGGTCGATGCGGCTCATGCGGCGTTTCCCGTCAGCAGCGTTGTCCAGTGGGCCAGTTCGGGCTGCTCGGCCAGGTCGGGGAACTCCAGTGTGACCGCCCCGGCGGCACGCCAGCGCCCGACCAGGGCCATGATCCGCACCGAGTCCAGTCCCAGGTCGACCAGGTTTTCATCGGGCGCGATCTCGGCGGGGTCGCAGTCGAGCAGTTCCGCGACGTCCGCTCGGACGCGTTCGGGCGACAAGGTCTGATGCATCGGATTGCTCCTGCGGGGATGGACGCCGACGGCGCGGTCGACGCGTCGGCGGTGGTGGTCACGACGTCACGACAAGGGGTGACGTACGCCCGGTCATGGCGTGCGGGGAAGAACGGGAGGAACCGGCGGCAGCGCCGGGACAACTCGAACTAAGGCAAGGCTAACCTAATTTATTGACGCTGAGTACATGAACGCGGACCCGGCACCGCGCGACGCTCCCGCCCCAACTCCGCCCGCACGACCGCCCGTCCACCGCCGCGCGGCTCCATCGAGGCACCTCTCCGGCGAATATAAGTTAGGTTACCCTTACCTAACTTTCCCACAGGAGGTTGCTCATGCCTGAGCACATACCGGGCAGAAGCGGCGAGTTCGACGGCCGCACTGTCCTGGTGACCGGTGCCGCACAAGGCATCGGGGCGGCTGTCGCCGAGCTGTTCGCCACCCTCGGCGCCCGGGTCGCCGCCACCGACCGCGCGCGGGACGGCATCGACGCCCTGGCCGCACAGTGGAATCGGCGACAGGGGAAGACCCCGGGCAGCGACTGCTCGGTGGGTCGCCTGGAGCCGTACGTCATGGACGTCACCGACCGGCCCTCGGTGGAGCGCACCGTGGCACGTGCCGAGCGCGAACTCGGCCCCGTCGACGTCCTCGTGAACGTCGCGGGCATCCTTCGCACCGGCCCCGCCACCGAACTCTCCGCGCAGGACTGGTCGGACACCTTCGCGGTGAACACCAGCGGTGTCTTCCACGTCTCGCAGACCCTCGCACCACTGATGGCCGGCCGGGGCAACGGCTGCGTCATCACCGTAGGTTCCAACGCCGCCGGTGTTCCTCGCACCGGCATGGCCGCCTACGCCGCGTCGAAAGCGGCGGCCGCCATGTTCACCAAGTGTCTGGGCCTCGAACTCGCCCGCAGCGGCGTGCGTTGCAACGTCGTCGCACCCGGCTCCACCGACACGGCGATGCAACGCGCGCTGTGGACCGGCTCCGGCGCCGGGCAGCGTGTCATCGACGGGGACCCGGCGACCTACCGCACCGGCATACCGCTGGGCCGCATCGCCGCCCCCGAGGACATCGCCGAGGCTGTCGCCTTCCTCGCCTCCGACCGCGCCCGCCACATCACTCTGCAGGAGCTGTACGTCGACGGCGGCGCCACCCTGCGCTGAACGGTCCTCGCTTCTTCCCTACGCCTCATCCATCCCACCTCATCCACCGCACCCGCTGACGGAACCATCGAGAATGGAGCCCCCGTGTCGACGGCACCCCAGGTCGCCACGCACGTACCCCCGGCTGATCCGACCCACCCGGCCGTAGGCGCGGCCACCTCGCTGCTGGACGCCTACACACCGGGGGACCGCTTCCTCGCCACCCCTGGCCGCACCCTGCTGGCACACGGTACGGCACGCCCTGTGCCGCACGACGAGCGGCCCTTGGACGAACGGGTGAGAGCCACCCTGGCCGAAGCCGGCGCAGCCGGACAGCCATCGCCCGTGGTCATCGGCGCCATCCCGTTCGACCACGAGGCACCGGCCGCCCTGAGCGTGCCGGCAGCACTGCGCGTCGCGCCGCCGCTCGCCTCCGACCCACTGATCGCCCTGCCCGTCGGTGTGTCCGGCTCGGCGGACTGGGGAATGCGCCCGGTTCCCGACCCCGAGGTCTACGGAGCGGGCGTGGCCTCGGCCGTGGAGCGCATGTGGCGCGGCGAGTTCAGCAAGGTGGTGCTCGCCCGCACCCTCGAACTCACCTCCCCCGTCCCTCTCGACCTGCCCACAATGCTCCAGCGCCTGGCCCGCCGCGACCCCGTCGGCCATACCTTCGCGCTGCCGACCGGGGTCGGCCGTACCCTCATCGGCGCCAGCCCGGAACTGCTGGTCTCCCGGCAGGGGCAGCAGGTGGTCGCCAATCCGCTCGCCGGGTCCACCCCGCGCAGCACCGACCTCGCCGAGGACGTCCGCCGTGCCGCCGCGCTGCTGGAGTCCGTGAAGGACCTGCACGAGCACGCCGTCGTCGTGGATGCCGTCCACCAGGCCCTGGCCCCGCACTGCACGGAGCTGACCGTCCCGGCCCGGCCGACACTGATCCGCACCGCCACCATGTGGCACCTGTCCACCACGGTGACCGGCACGCTCGCCTCCCCCGACACCTCGGCCCTGGCTCTCGCCCATGCCCTGCATCCGACTCCCGCCGTGTGCGGCACCCCCACCGCGACAGCACGTCAGGTCATCGCGGAGACCGAGCCGTTCGACCGCGGGTTCTTCACCGGGGTGGTGGGCTGGGGCGACGCCTTCGGTGACGGTGAGTGGGTCGTCACGATCCGCTGCGCCGAGGCCGAGCAGCGCACGCTGCGCCTCTATGCGGGAGCCGGCATCGTGGCGGCGTCCGAGCCCGAGGCGGAGACCGCCGAGACGGCAGCCAAGTTCCGCACGTTCCTCGGCGCCCTGGGAGCCGAGCTGTGAGCCTCGACGACGCGCCCACCTGGCCGTCCGATTTCGCCGAACGGTACCGGGCTGCGGGCTGGTGGCGCGGAGAGACGTTCGGCTCCATGCTCCGGGAGCGCGCCGAGGCGCACCCGGACCGGATCGCCGTGGTCGATCCCGTCGCGGAAAGCCGGTGGAGCTACGCGGAACTGGACCGGCGCGCCGACCGGCTGGCCGCGGGCTTCCTCGCCCGGAACATCACCAGGGGCGACCGTGTGGTGGTGCAACTGCCCAATATCGCGGAGTTCTTCGAGGTCGTCTTCGCACTGTTCCGGATCGGCGCGCTGCCCGTCTTCGCGCTGCCGGCCCACCGCGAGACGGAGATCGCGTACTTCTGCGAGTTCACCGAGGCGGTCGCGTACGTCATCGCGGCGGAACACGGCGGCTACGACTACCGTGAGCTGGCGGCGAGGACCCGCGCCGGAGCGCGCACCCTGCGGCATGTGTTCGTCGCCGCCGGGGACCCGGGCGAATTCGAGGCGCTGTCCGACGTGGCGGAGGATCCGGTGAGCCACGCCGCTCCGCGCCCGGACGACCTGGCCTTCCTCCAGCTCTCCGGCGGCAGCACCGGCATACCGAAACTCATTCCGCGCACCCACGACGACTACATCTACTCGCTGCGCGGATCCAACGACATCTGCGGGGTCGACGAGAACAGCGTGTATCTCTGCGTGCTGCCCGCCGCCCACAACTTCCCGCTCTCCTCCCCCGGCTCGCTCGGCACACTCCACGCCGGCGGACGCGTGGTGCTGTGCCCGCAGCCCTCGCCCGAGGTGGCCTTCCCGCTGATCGAGCGGGAGGGGGTCACCCTCACCGGGCTGGTCCCGCCGCTGGCCCTGTTGTGGACCCAGGCGGCGACCGCCGCTACGCACGACCTCGGCAGCCTCGACGTCCTGCTGGTGGGTGGCGCCAAGTTCAGCGAGGAGGCGGCGCGGCGGGTCGGGCCGGCGCTCGGCTGCACCCTGCAACAGGTCTTCGGGATGGCCGAGGGACTGGTCAACTACACCCGGCTGGACGACCCGGACGAGGTGATCGTCACCACCCAGGGGCGGCCCATCTCGCCGGACGACGAGATTCTGGTCGTCGACGACGAGGACCGCGAGGTCGCACCGGGCGAAACGGGCCATCTGCTGACCCGGGGGCCCTACACGATCCGCGGCTACTGGCGGGCACCGGAACACAACGCCCGCTCATTCACCGAGGACGGCTTCTACCGCACGGGCGACGTCGTGCGGGTCACCGGGAGCGGGCACATCGTCGTCGAGGGACGCGCCAAGGACCAGATCAACCGGGGCGGCGAGAAGATCGCCGCGGAGGAGGTGGAGAACCACATCCTCGCCCACCCGTCCGTGCACGACGCCAATGTGGTGGCCGAGCCCGACCCGTACCTGGGCGAACGCATCCGCGCGTACGTGATCCTGCGCCCGGCCGCGGGTCCGCTGAAGCCGGTGGCCATCAAACGGTTCGTACGGGAGCGGGGCCTGGCGGCGTACAAGGTGCCGGACCGGGTCGAGTTCGTGGACGCGTTCCCGCAGACCGGTGTCGGGAAGATCTCCAAGCAGGACCTGCGGACCGCCGCGGCCCGCAGCGCATCCGCCGCCCCGAACGCCTGAACCCTGCCGGGCCCGCCGCCCCTGCCCGGCCTCCCCTCGACTCCGAACGGAATCCCAGCACCATGGCCCTGCCCGCCATTGCCCCGTACCCCATGCCGACCGCCGATGAGCTGCCCGCCAACCGGGTCGAGTGGACCGTCGACCCCGCGCGCGCGGTGCTCCTCGTCCACGATCTGCAGAACTACTTCCTGTCGGCCTACGACCGCCGGGCTTCGCCGATTCCCGAACTTCTGTCGCATGTTGCAGAGTTGAAGAAGGAGGCGACGCGTATCGGCGTACCGGTGCTCTATACCGCGCAGCCCGGCGGCCAGAGTGCGGACGAACGCGGTCTGCAACAGGACTTCTGGGGTCCGGGCCTCCCGGCCGACCCGAACGCCGCCGCCATCGCGGATGCCGTCGCACCCGACGAGGGTGACACGGTGCTCACCAAGTGGAAGTACAGCGGCTTCGTCCGCACCGATCTCCTGGAGAGGCTGCGCGAGCAGGGCCGCGACCAGATCGTCATCACCGGCGTCTACGCCCACATCGGCGTCCTGATGACCGCGTGCGACGCCTGGATGCAGGACATCCAGGCGTTCGTGGTGGCCGACGCGGTGGCCGACTTCTCCGCCCAGGACCACGCGATGGCACTGCGCTGGGCGGCCGGCAAATGCGCCGTCGTCACCAGCACCCGATCCGTCTTCGAAGGGAACTGACCGCCGCAGCTGCGAATCCCGAGCCGGTGCGGTCCCATCGTCCGGGCACGCCGTCGCCCGGCGAGCGCGGCTACCGGTCGCGGACCACGCCGGCGAGTTCGTCGAGCAGCGCGCCAACAGCGGCATCCGTCATCCGATAGCCGTCGGCGGTCTCGGAGATGAGACCCGAGGCGACACGGGAGTTCCACCAGTCTTCGAGGAAGCCGGGGGCGTATCCGCCGGTGCAGAAGTCGTAGGGTTCGGCCACGAGACCGAAGACGATCATGAGTTCGTAGTCCGGCAGCGCGTAGGAGCGCTCGCACTGCGGAGGGGTCCTGACGTATCGCTCGAAGGATCCGACCTGGTTGAAGCTGGTGAACAACCAGAACAGGTAGTCGTACATCAGCGTGGAGCGCGCATCGGCGTGCAGAGAGAAGAACCCCTTGTCCTGCACGACGGCCTCCCCGAGTATCCGCATGCGCCGCTCCGCGTCCGGCAGAACGTCGGCGACCTCGCGGAATGCACGCAGCAGCACCGGGGAGAAGCTCCCCTCGCGCACCGTGGCCAGGGCGTCGATCCGGTCCTGCTCCGAGGTGTCGTAGACGGACTCGTCGACCAGACCCGTGACGAAGGCCTCGAAGTTCTCCGCGACCAGGGTGATCGCGAAGTCGTCCTCCTGGTCGACGTGCACCACGGTCGGTTCGCCGCCCTTGCCGCACGCGCGGTAGTCGAGGGCGAGCATGTCGTGGCCCGCCGATGGCGTGTCGGCGAAGTAGACACCGATCTCGGGGTACTCCCACATGTCGATCCAGAACCGACTGCCGTACTCGCCGCCGAGCGATTGCGGCCTTGTCCGTCCGACGCCCCTGATGCCGGTGATCACGATGTGGTCGTCGGCCCAGGAGGTCGGCTCGGTCATGGGAAAGTGGTCCAGGTTCGGGATGCCGCCGTTGTGCGCTGTCATCAGCGCGATGTAGGAGTCGGGCAGACGGTATCCGCCGAGCTCCTGCTCCACCGACGCGATCGACTCGCGGGTGGGTGGGGCCTCCTCCACGTACTCCGCCAGCGCGTACGCCGAATCGTCCCAGAACCCGGCCATGTCGAAGCCCTCGAAATGTCCCACTGCGCCCTCCCAGGCCCGCCTGTCCGGCGATCGTACGTTCCGCGTCCGGATGCGATCACGGCCCCCTCGGCTTCAGCGAGGCATCGGCGTGGTGTCGGTGTGTACGGCCGCCACCCGCCGCATGGACCCACCGTTGTGATCACGGCGTGAGCCACGGACCAGAACAGTACGGCCGGGAATTGTGCGGCGGCTGACGCTCCGATTCCCGTCCTCGATCCCACTCAGGCGACGGTGGTCAGCAACTGTGCGCGGCGTTCAAGGGGGACGCTGTCGGCGAAGAGCCCGTCGATCGCGTGCAACAGCCTCTCGGGGATATGGAGTTCGCCTTCGTAGGGGGCATGGAGTTGCAGTCCGTCCCACAGGGCGGTGAACCAGGCGGCCTCGGCCCGGGGATCCAGGTCCGGCCGGATCAGCCTCTGGGTCTGCAGTGAGCGGAGTTCGTCGGTGAGCGTGTCGAGGACGCGGGCGTAGCGGCGAGCGAAGTGGGCATGTGCGGGATGCCCGGGGTCGATGGCCTCACACAGCAGGGCGGAGTAGAGCCGTACGCGGTCGGGGACCGCTTCGTTGTACACGGCTCTGCGGTAGACGTTGGCGACCTTGTCGTAGGCGGTGACGGGAGTCATGTAGGCCGTGTCGGCGTCACGGTCACGGCGGTTGAGGATCGCTTCGAGGAGGGTTTCCTTGGAGCCGAAGCAGTACAGCAGGGTGCTGTGGTTCAGGCCGATGTCGGAGGCGATTGAGCGCAGACTGGCGGCCCGGTAACCGTGCCGCGCGAAGGCTGTTGACGCAGCGTCGAGGATCTCCTGTGTGCGGTCGTCCGGTACGGGGCGGCGGCCGGGGAGCACGCGGGACGGGCTGCCCACCGAAGCGGAATGGGAGTACGCCGCGCGCGGCGGGCTGGAGCAGCGCCGTTACCCCTGGGGAGACGAACTGGACCCGAACGGCACGTTCCGCTGCAACATCTGGCGCGGGCAGTTCCCGTCCAGGAACACCGCGGCCGACGGCTACCGCGGCACCTGCCCGGTGGACGCCTTCGAGCCCAACGGCTACCGCCTGTACAACATGGCCGGGAACGTGTGGGAGTGGTGCTCCGACTGGTGGTCCACCAGCCACGACACCTCTGTGCCGGCCATGGACCCGCAGGGGCCCGCGACGGGTGCCTCGAAGGCCATGCGGGGCGGCTCCCACATGTGCCACGTGTCGTACTGCAACCGCTATCGCGTCGCCGCCCGGACGGCCAACGACGTCGCGTCCTCGGGCGGAAACATGGGGTTCCGCTGTGTGCGGAGCCCCTGACGCCGGCATCGACCACCGCTGCCTGCAAGGACGGCCCCTCTCCCGTGCCGATGCCGTCCGGCGGCGGCCGGCCCGCCGATCCTCCACCCCTTCGCCATCCCGGGCCGCCGCCCGGGAGGCCCTGTCCCATCGGAGTTCGCCTTGCGCATCATCTACGTGGACGTGGACACCCTCCGCGCCGACCACACCACCCCCTACGGCTATCACCGTCCGACCACTCCGAACCTCCAGCGGCTCGCCGACAAGTCGGTCGTCTTCGACCGCTACTACTGCTCCGACTCACCCTGCCTGCCCTCCCGGGCAGCGCTGACGAGCGGTCAGTTCGACATCACCAACGGAGTGATCGGCCACTACGGCGCCGACGCCCAGTTCCGCCTCGAAGCGGGGCACGGCCCCGAGCCGGACCGGCCGCTGCTCGGCCAGTGGCTCGGCTGGGGCGACCACTACACCGCCTCGATCTCCGTCTTCGCCGAACGGCACCGCGCGTACTTCTTCCACGGGAACTTCCGCGAGTCGATCCGCGCGAGCGCCAACTGGGGCGACGAGGAGGCCCCCGACATCAACCGTGCTGCCGTCGACTGGCTGCAGCGGCACAAGGACGAGGAGAACTGGTACCTCCACCTCACCTCCTGGGAGCCGCACACCAACTACACCCAGCCTGCCGAGTGGACCGAGATGATGGCCGCCTCCGGGCCCGTGCAGGCGTGGCCCGACGAGGAGACCATCGCCGCACACGCCGAGATCTACGGACCGCGCAGCGCCCTGGACCTCCACCACTCGCTGAAGAACCCCGGCGGCGGTTCCCCCGTGCCCCACAACATGCCCGACGCGGTGGCCTCACGGGCCGACTTCGAGCACCTGATCAACGGCTTCGACGGGGCCATCAGCTACTGGGACCACTACTTCGGGCTGCTCATGGACACCCTGGAGGAGCTGGGCATCGCCGACGACACCGCCGTGATCGTCAGCGCCGACCACGGAGAGTCCTTCGGCGAGCTGGGCATGTACGCCGAGCACGGCATGGCCGGCGAACCCGTGCACCGGCTCCCCCTCGTCGTCTACTGGCCCGGCCTCACCGACGAACTGCCCGCCGAGGCCCGCCACAACGACGCGCTTCTCTACAACATCGACCTGGCTCCGACCCTCGCGGAACTCGTCGGCCTGGACAAACCCGCCGGCTGGCAGGGCACCTCCTTCGCCGCCGCCCTGCGCGGCGAACAGATCGAGTCCCGCGAGTACCTGGTCCTCGGACACGGTGCCATGACCTACCAGCGGGCGGTCCGTACGCGCGACCATCTGTACATCCGCACCTACCACCCGGGCACCTTCCGCACCGAGTGGGAACAGCTCTTCCACCTCGCCGAGGACCCCTACCTCACCCGCAACCTCATCGATGAGGAGCCGGAACTCGCCACGCGGATGCGTTCCCATCTCACCGAGTGGTGGCACGAGTACGCCGGCCGGCCAGGCTGCCTGCCCGACCCCATGCAGGCCAACCTCCAGACCGGGCCCATCTACTACAACCAGCCCGGCCCGTACGCCCAGCACCTCAGGGACACCGGCCGCGCCCACCTGGCCGACCACCTGGAGCAGCAACTCGCCACCCTCACCGTGCCCGTCCCCTGGCACGCCCCCCCACTCGCCCCGCTCCCCGGAGATCCTCCAGAAATGGATCGACCACTTCGGGCGCCGAGCGACCGCGACGTCGGGGCCGGCCCCGTCCTCCGACTCGACCGTGAAAGTGACGTAGGCATGGTGTGACTCGGGGCATCCGGGGCCGTGTCGGTGCGGGTTTCGGGCCGAGTGGCTCGATCAATTGCACGCGTGCGGGCGCGGTTGACCTCTTGGATAATCTGCTCGGGTGAGCACCGATCTGACCTTGTTGTCGCGTGTCGCCTACTGCGGGCAGGAAGTCACGGCCCCGCGGATCCGCGACCTCCTCGCCCTGCTCGCGGAGGACCTGCGCAGGGGGTGCAGCACCGACCGGCTCGTGGCCGGGCTGTGGCCCGACGAACTTCCCGAGCGGCCCGGCAAGGCGGTTCAGGTCCTGGTGTCCCGGGCCCGCACGCAGCTCGGCGCCGACGTCGTGGCCAGCATCCCGAGCGGCTACCGGCTCGCCCTCGACGAGAAACAGGTCGACGCCTCCGCGCTCCTGCTGCACGCCGCCGCCGGCGCCGAGCGAGCCAGGGTCGGGGACCACACGGGGTCGCTGGCCTCCGCCGAGGCCGGGCTCGCCCTGTGGGACGGCTCCCCCGACGTGGGGGGCGGCCCCCTCGCCGCGTTGCGCGCCGAACGGGCCCCCGTACGCGGCGCACTCGTCCGGGCGCAGGGCCTCGCGCTCGCGCGCCTGGGCCGCCACGCGGAAGCGGCCGGGCCGCTGGCCGTGGCCGCTTCGGAGCACCCCCGTGACGAGGAGGTCCTCGCCGAACTGCTGCGCGGCGAGGCGGCCGGGGCGGGCCCGTCCGCCGCGCTGACACGGTACGAGGCCTACCGGCGCGAGCTGCGCGAGGAGCTCGGTACGGACCCCGGCGCCGCGCTCAGGGCCGTGCAGCAGGAGCTGCTGCACGGCGGGGCGCCCGTGGTCAGACACGGGGTGCCGCACGAACCGAACCCGCTGCTCGGGCGCGACGAGGACATCGCCGCGGTCGAAGGGCTGCTGCGCGCGTCGCGGGCGGTGACCGTCGTCGGCCCCGGAGGGCTCGGCAAGACCCGGCTCGCGTACAGCGTCAGCCGCCGCACCGAACAGCGCGTCGTGCACTTCGTGCCACTCGTCGGCGTCACGGCCGACGGGGACGTGGCCGCGCAGGTCGCGTCCGCGCTCGGAGCGGGCGAGAACAGGCACACCGGGGTGAGCAGCCACGTCTCGGCCGACTTGGTGTCCGGGATCCTGGGGGTGCTGGGCTCGGGACCGGCGCTGCTGGTGCTGGACAATTGCGAGCACGTCATCCGCGGCGCCGCCGACCTCGTACAGGCCCTGGTGTCGTCATCGAAGGACCTGCGGGTGCTGGCCACCAGCCGGGCACCGCTGGGCCTGACGTCGGAGGCCGTGTACGCGCTGCCGGAGCTGGGCCCGGCGACATCCGTCGAGCTGTTCACGCAGCGGGCGCGGGCCGCCCGGCCCGGGGTGAAGCTGCCGCCGGACGCGGTGGCGGAGCTGTGCGGACACCTGGACGGGCTGCCGCTGGCCGTGGAGCTGGCCGCGGCACGGGTGCGGGTGATGTCGGTGCCGGAGATCGCCCGGCGCATCGGCGACCGGTTCGCGCTGCTGCGCGGCGGTGCGCGGGACGTGCCGGAGCGCCATCGCACGCTGCACGCGGTCGTGGAGTGGAGCTGGAACCTGCTCACCGAGGACGCACGGGCGGCGCTGCGCACGCTGTCGGTGTTCCCCGGCGGCTTCTCCGGGGAGGCGGCGGAGCACGTGCTGGGCGAGGACGCCCTGTTCATGCTGGAGCAGCTGGCCGGCCAGTCGCTGGTCACGGTGGTGGACGCGCCGGTGGGCGTCCGGTGCCGCATGCTGGAGACCGTACGGGAGTTCAGCGCCGCCCGGCGTGCGGAGGCGGGCGAGGAGGAGTCGGCCGTCGACCGGTTCCTGGACTGGGCGCGGGGCTTCGGGGTCGCTTACCACGACGTGCTGTTCGGGTCGGACCTCCTGGCGGCCTGGGAGTTGATCCGCGCCGAGCAGGACAACCTCGTCCTGGCGCTGCGGCACGCGCTGGCCCGCGCGGACGGTCCTTCCATCGCCGCGCTGACCGCGGTGCTCGCCGCGCTGTGGTCGACCGACTCCAACTACCCGAGGCTGGCCGTGCTCGCCGCCGACACCGGGCCGCCGCTCTCGCACTACGACCCCGAGCCCAGTTACGTCGAAGTCACCCGCGTCGCCGCCGTGTTGTGCACGGCGAGCCTGTTCATGGGCTACCGCCCGCACGTGACCGTGGTGCGGCAGCTGGTGACGCTGCGGCGGCTGCCTCCCGCGCCGCCGGACACACTGCTGCGGGCCACCGCGCTCGTGCTGAGCGCGATCCCCGAGATGGTTCCGCCCGGATACGAGGTGCTGCAGCGGTTGTGCGACAGCCGGTTTCCGCTGGTCGCCGGGATCGCCGAGTGCGTCGCCACCTACGTCTGGGAGTACGAGCACGACATCGACCGCGCGCTCGCCTCGGCCCGTCGGATGATCGCCGCGCTGGCGGCGGTCACCAACCCGTCGATGCAGGTCATGGTGCACGCCCGGGTGAGCGACATGTGCTTGCAGACGGAGCAGGGCGACGCCGCGTACGGGCATCTGAAGGCGGCGCTCGAGGCGCTGCCGCGGCTCGACGACGAGCACGACTCGATCGGCATCCGCCGGGGCCTGGTGCTGGCCTGCCTGCAGCGGGGCGACCTGGACGAGGCGGAGTACTGGCTGCGGCAGGCGGAGGGCGACAGCACGCGGCCCGGTGACGCCTCCCACATTTCCGACCTGGGCGGGCGCGCCGAGATCGCGCTCGCCCGAGGACGCACGGAGAAGGGCCTCGACCTGTGGCGCAGCGCCGTGGAGCGGATGCCCGACACGGACTCCGCACACAGCGGCGACCCGTGGCTGGACCCCTGGGCGCTGGAGATCCAGTCAGCGGCGGTGACGGCGCACGCGCACGCCGACCGGCTCGACCTGGTGGCGGAGGCTGTCGACCGGCTGCACCAGCGGCTGCTGACGCTGCTGTCCGGGCCGCCGCGCACGCCCAGGGAGCTGCCGCTGTTCGGGACGGTACTGCACGCGCTGGGGATTGCGGGGCTCGCGTCCGGGGACGCGTCGGCGGTACGGCTGGTCGCGCTGGCCGAGCGGCTGCGGGTGCTGCGCGAGTTCCAGCCGACGATGTCGGCGGTACGGGCGCGGCGGGCGGCCGAGGCCGCGGACGCGGCGGCCTACGCGGACGCGGTGTCCCAGTACGCCGCGCTGGGGCGCGACGAGCTGCGCGAGGCCGCGCGCGCACTGGTTTCGGGAAGCGGCTGAGGCAGCGGGGCGGGAACGTCCCGCAGGGGCGGAAAGCCTGCTCGGAGGGGCTTCGGTGACCGTTTCAGCGAGGGTTTCAAGGGGGTGAAGCCACCGTGAAACCCCGCTGAATGCGGCGTACCGCAACCTCTGCTCCATGACGATCACGGCATCGCAATCACTCGCCATCGCGGCCAAGGGGCTGCGAAAGTCCTACGGGGAGAAGGCGGTCCTCGACGGCATCGACCTGACGGTGCCGTCCGGCACCATCTTCTCGCTGCTCGGGCCGAACGGTGCGGGCAAGACCACCACGGTCAAGATCCTCTCGACGCTCATCACGTGCCAGGCCGACGAGTTGTACGTCGGTGGGCACGACCTGGCAACCGACCCGCAGGGCGTACGCGCCTCGATCGGCGTCACCGGGCAGTTCTCCGCCGTCGACGGCCTGATCACCGGCGAGGAGAACATGCTCCTCATGGCGGACCTGCACCACCTCCCGCGCAGCGAGGGACGGCGCACCGTGGCGGAGCTGCTGGAGCGGTTTCATCTGACGGACGCGGCGAAGAAGCCCGCCTCCACCTACTCCGGCGGCATGAAGCGCCGCCTGGACATCGCGATGACACTCGTCGGCAGCCCGCGCATCATCTTCCTCGACGAGCCGACGACCGGCCTCGATCCGCGCAGCCGCCACAACACCTGGCAGATCATCCGCGAGTTGGTCTCCGGCGGTGTCACCGTGTTCCTCACCACCCAGTACCTGGAGGAGGCCGACGAGCTCGCCGACCGCATCGCCGTGCTGAGCGACGGCAAGATCGCCGCCGAAGGAACCGCCGAGGAGCTGAAGCGGCTCATTCCAGGCGGTCACGTGCGGCTGCGGTTCGCCGATCCCGTCGCCTACCGGTCAGCGGTCTCCGCCCTCAACGAAGCCACCACCGACGACGAGGCGCTGGCGCGCCAGGCCTCCAGCGACGGCACCCGGCGCGAGCTGCGCTCGATCCTCGACTGGCTGGACTCCTCCGGCTTCGCGCTGCGCGAGGTCAGCAGGGACGACGAGGCGCTCACGTTGAGGATCCCCAGCAACGGCGGCCAGCGGGAGCTGCGCTCGATCCTCGACTGGCTGGACGCCGCGGGCATCGAGGCGGACGAGCTGACCGTGCACACCCCGGATCTCGACGATGTGTTCTTCGCGCTGACCGGTGGTCTCAACCAGCCCAAGAAGGAGGCCGTCCGATGAGCTCCCTGTCCCTCGCCCTGCGCGACTCGACCACGATGGTGCGCCGCAACCTGCTGCACGCGCGACGCTATCCGGCACTGACCCTGAACGTGGTGCTGACACCGCTCATCATGCTGCTGCTGTTCGTCTATGTCTTCGGCGACGTGATGAGCGCCGGCATCGGCGGCGGCGGCGCGGACCGCTCCGAGTACATCGCCTACATCGCCCCCGGCATCTTGATGATGACCATCGGCACCACCCTCGTCGGGACCTCGGTGTCCGTGGCCGACGACATGACCGAGGGCATCATGGCCCGCTTCCGCACGATGGCGATCCACCGCGGGTCGGTGCTGATCGGGCACGTCGCGGGCAGCGTGCTGCGATCGGTCATCAGCGTGACCCTGGTAGGCGCCGTCGCGGTGGCCATCGGCTTCCGCTCGGTGGACGCGACGGTCCTGGAGTGGCTGGCGGCGTTCCTGCTGCTCGCGCTGGTCGCGCTGGCGTTCACCTGGATGGCGATCGCCGTCGGCATGGCCAGCCCCAACGGTGAGGCGGCCGGGAACAACGCGGTGCCGCTGGTCATCCTGCCCTTCATCTCCAGCGCCTTCGTACCGGTCGACGCGATGCCGGGCTGGTTCCAGCCGGTCGCCGAGTACCAGCCGTTCACGCCCGCCATCGAGACCCTGCGCGGCCTGCTGCTGGGCAGCGAGATCGGCCACAACGGGTGGCTCACCGTGGTCTGGTGCGTGGGCCTGGCCGTACTCGGCTACTACTGGTCGAAGTCGCTCTTCAACCGCGAGACGCGGTAACCCGAGCCCGGACTGAATCCCCCGCAGCCCGGACCGCCCCGGGGCGGAGTTCTCCGCCCCGGGGCACCCCGCGGTCGCGCAGCGCCCTCCGTCCCTCCGGCGTCTTCGGCCGCCTCGCACGGCTCGCGTTCCAACGGGATTCCAGAGTTCCGCCCACGAAGGGAGACCTACGCCGTGTCCACCGCGAAGATCAATACTGAAGAGGGAGTGCGCCGTGGCTTCGACCGTGCCCGCTGGCAGTGCCGCCTCGACCGGCTGCGCGACCAGTACCACGTACCTGGCGCGGCCCTGGCGGTGCTGGTGGACGGGGAGATCCACGAGTTGGTGAGCGGGGTACTGCACCGGAGCACCGGGGTGCAGGTGACCACGGACTCGGTGTTCCAGTCCGGCTCGATCGCGAAGGTGTATACGGCGACGCTGGTGATGCAGCTCGTCGACTCCGGACAACTGCGGCTCGACACCCGGGTCGTGGACGTGCTGCCGGACTTCTCGGTCGCCGACGACGAGGTCACCAGGACGGTGACGGTCGGGCAGCTGCTGAGCCACACCAGCGGGATCGGCGGGGAGTTCACCCACGACACCGGTCGCGGTGACGACTGCCTGGCCCTGTATGTGGAGGCGTGTTCCGGCGTGGGCCAGGACTGCCCGCCGGGGACCATCGTGTCCTACTGCAGCACCGGGTACGCGATTCTGGGCCGGATCGTGGAGGTGGTGACCGGTCAGACCTGGGACGACGCGCTGCGCGACCGGCTGCTGACACCGCTGGGCCTGGAGCACTCGATGACGCTGCCCGAGGAGGCGCTGCGGTTCCGGGTGGCGATGAGCCACGTCGGCGAGCTGGAGGACGAGCCCGAGCCAGCACCCATGTGGGACATACTGCCTCGATCGGCCGGACCGTACGGTCGGGTCCTGGTGACCGCCGCCGATGTGGTGCGCTTCGCGCGGATGCACCTCGACGGCGGCCTGGCCGCGGACGGTACGCGGGTGCTGTCGGAACGGTCAGCGGCGACGATGCGCCGGCGCGTGGCGGACTGCCGGGATCCGTGGTCGTTCATGGCGGACGGCTGGGGCCACGGATGGGCGCTGTACGACTGGGACGGTGTCGCCGGATACGGCCACGACGGCGCGGTGGTCGGGCAGTTCTCGTACCTGCGGGTCGTGCCCGGGAGCGGTGTCGTCGCCGCGCTGCTGACCAACGGCGGCAGCGCCACCAGCTTCTTTGTCGACTTGTTCCAGGAGTTGCTGGGCGAGCTGGCCGGAGTGCGCCTGCCGGACGTGTTCGCGCCTCCGGCACAGTCGCCGACGGTCGACCTGGGCGCGCTCACGGGCACGTACGAGCGTGAGGGCGTGCGCATCACGGTCGGCGAGCGCGACGGGGTGCCGCAGGTGCGTCTCGAACTGACCGGCGGGGTGGCCCAGTACTCGCCGCCGATCGAGTCCGACCTGGTGGCGGTGGACGACGCGGTGCTCGCCATGCCGGGGATCGGCCCGGTGAGCGCGCCCTGGCTGCCGCTGGTGTTCGGGACGCTTCCCGACCGTACGCCCTATGTGTACTTCGGCATGAGAGTCGCACCGAAGATCGCCTGATGAGGGCACTGCCCCGGATACCGGGGCGCATCCGTGTCCGGGTCGCCGACGACGCGCGGCCGTGCTCAACCGCCGCGCCGGGGCTCGGGGAGTTGCCGCCGGTCCAGCTTCCCGTTGGGCCCCAGCGGAAGCCTGTCCAGTACGACGAACGTGGAGGGAATCATGAAGTCGGGGAGCCGGTCGGCGACGAACCGCCGCAGTTTCCTCGGCGCGAGGGCGAAGTCGGGGTCTCCGGAGACCAGTTGGGACGTGGCCGCCAAGTAGGGGCCTTCCCCGGTGGCGCCCGCTGCGGCCGGAACGACGTAGGCGACGATACGGCCGCCGCCGGATCCCGGCCCGGGGTGCACGGCTATCGCGGCGTGGGCGATGCCGGGGTGGCCGGCCAGGACCGCTTCGATCTCCGCGGGCTCGATGCGGATCCCGCGCACCTTCATCTGGGTGTCCGCGCGCCCCAGGTGCTCCAGTTGTCCTTCGGCGTTCCAGCGGGCCAGGTCGCCCGTGCGGTACATGCGCCGTCCTGGCAGATCGAACGGGTCGGCGACGAACCGTTCGGCGGTCAGCCCCGGCCGGGCGTGGTAGCCGCGGCCGATCGCCCCGCCGACGTACAACTCCCCGGCCACGCCGGGCAGTACGGGGGTGAGTCCGGGGCCGAGCACGTAGGCGCGCATGTTGCCCAGGGGGCGGCCGATCGGGACGGCCCCTGGGCCCGCGTCGCCGCGGGGAACGGTGTAGGCGGTGGCGTAGAAGCTCTCCGTCTGCCCGTAGGCGTTGACCACCGACGTGCCGGGCAGCGCCCGGTGGACCTGGCTCACCAGCGCACCGGTCAGCGCCTCGCCCGCGAACATCAGTACGTTCACGTCGACGCGGCCCGCGA
The DNA here is from genome assembly GCF_042731715.1 of Streptomyces sp. NPDC059832. Lineage (NCBI taxonomy): Bacteria > Bacillati > Actinomycetota > Actinomycetes > Kitasatosporales > Streptomycetaceae > Streptomyces > Streptomyces sp. NPDC059832. Next base: position 141,556 of record NZ_JBHWIY010000018.1, read on the forward strand.
GCCGGTCGAGCATCTCGGCGAACACCGAGGGCACGGTGTGCACGACGCTGCCGGTCCAGCCGCCCAGTTCGCCGAGCGCCAGGACGTCGCGCACGACGTCGACCACGGCGCCGGTGCTCAGCGCGGCGAACACCTCGAAGACCGACACGTCGAAGTTGACGGACGTGCCCGCCAGGACGCGCGCCCCGGGGCCCAGGCCGACGGCGGCGGCCAGCCGGGAGACGCCGTTGACCACGTTGGCGTGGGTGATCGCCACGCCTTTCGGGGTACCCGTCGAGCCCGAGGTGTACATCAGATACGCCAGGTGGTCGGGGAGCAGGGGCGACCGCACCCGTTCGCAACCCGGCTCCCGATCCGGATCGCCGCCGTCGGGGCCGGAGGCGTCCACGTAGTGGCAGGGGATTTGGTGGTCGGGCAGCCTCCGCGCCGTCCCGGTGTCGGTGAGCAGCAGGTCGGGGGCGGCGTCGGAGAGCAGGAACTCCAGCCGACAGCTGGGGTAGCGGGGATCGATCGGCAGGTATCCGGCGCCGGACTTCAGGATACCCAGCAGGGCCACCACCAGGTCCGCCGAGCGCGGCAGCGCCAGCCCCACGAGCGACTCCGGTCCGAGGCCGTACCCGTTCAGCCGGGCAGCCAACCGGTCGGACTCGCAGTGAAGTTGACGGTACGTCACACTATGGTGCGCGTCCAGGACGGCCACCGCGTCCGGGGTCGCGCGTACCTGGCGCCACACCAGGTCGGGAAGTGTCAGCGGGGGCAACTTGACTACTGTACCCACCAGTTCCTCCAGCAACCGGTAGTGCTCGGCCGGATGCAGCACGTCGACCGCGGCCACCGGCAGGGCGGGGTCCGCCACCAACTGCCGCAACAGCCGCACGAACCGGTCCGCCAGCCCCTCCTCCGCCGTCGGTGCGAACAGGCCCGCGGCGCACTCGATCTCGCCGGCCAGTTCCCGGCCGGACGCGTCCGGGGCGACGGTGAGCGACAGACCGCCCCGGGCTGCCCCGCCTGGCCCGATCAGGCCTCCAGCTTCGGGGCCCCCGTCCCGTACCGCCGCGAGGAGTTCCCCGAAGGGCGGGTTGGCCCGCAGCTCCGCCCTGGCGTCACCGCCCAGGTGGAGCCGGAGCACCTCCAGGGCCGAACCCAGCACCGCGGCCGCCGTCACGTCCCGTTCCTCGGCCAGTGCCCGCACCGCGCCCACCAGTCCGGGGTCCAGGGTGAAACCCGCCGCGATGCTGCGGGAGTGCGCGGTCGGCAGCGGGATCATGCGTGGCTACTCCTTCTCGCGTCTTGCGTCGACGGCCTTGCCGGAACCGCACGGAGCCGGACCGGACCGGTTGTCCCGGCGACGGGACGCCATAGCGCGTACCCGCTTCCGGCCCGCCCCCGGACCGCGCGGGCTTGATCACTCGCGCAGTTCGAGGGTGCAGCACTTGACGCTGCCACCGGCCTTGAGGAGCTCCGTGAGGTCGGCGCCGACCGGCGTGTAGCCGCGGTCGCGCAACTGGTCGGCGAGCCCGGTGGCCCGCTGCGGGAGAATCACGTTCTTTCCGTCCGACACCGCGTTCAGACCGAAGACGAGGGCGTCCGCCTCGTCGGCCAGAATGGCGTCCGGGAATCGCTCGGAAAGAACAGACCTGCTCTCCTCCGAAAAAGCATCGGGGTAGTACATGATTTCACCGTGGCCGAGCACGGAGAGCGCCGTGTCGAGATGGTAGAATCGCGGGTCGATAAGCGTGAGGGACATTACGGGGCGGTCGAAGAAATCACGCACTTCGTGGTGCGCCCGCTGGTCGCTGCGAAATCCGCTGCCGGCCAGAATCTCCGTACCGGTGAAGAGGAAATCACCCTCCCCCTCGTTGATGTACTCGGCCTGTCGCACCTGGGACCAGCCCGCGGCGCGGAACCAGTCGAGGTAGGCCTCCGCCTCGTCGGCCCGCTGCCGGTTGCGGAACCGCGCGACGAGCACGCTGCCGTCCACAACTATGGCGCCGTTCGCGGAGAAGACCATGTCGGGCAGGCCCGGCACCGGTTCGATCAGCTCCACGTCGTGGCCGAGGGTGCTGAACGTGTCGTGCAGCCGCTTCCACTGCTCCTGGGCGGTCTGCGCCGAGGTGGGCCGGGCCGGATCCATCCACACGTTGATCGAATAAGTGACGTCGAAATACGTGGGACGACACATCAGGTAACGCCGCCGCGACGCCGTCCTGGGGTGAGTCGGGCGTCGCTCAGTTTTTCCTTTCAATTGCTTGACTCCTTTGCGCTCCAGTTTGTGGCTGGACGGTGGAAATCAGCGCGCGCCGCGCTCGTCCTGTCGACGGGACAGCAGACTTTCCCATAGGACCGAGGCGCCGGGAAGACGATAGCAATTCACCGGACCACGTTGTAGCGTTCGGCGGTAAGCACGCGTTTTTCGCCGATCCGGACGTTCGCGGACCGGAACCCGTCGGCCGCCGGCGGCGGTCTCCGAACTGCTCCCGCAGCGCCCGAGGCGGGCCGGCCGAAGCGCAGGGTCGGCGTGGCGCGGGATGCCTCCACCGCGACCCGGCCCGCGACGACCGGGAGCAGGCCGGGTGGAGCGGCCACGGCGGCGGGGACGCCCGGTCTCCCCGCGATCATCCGAGGAAAGGAAGCTCATGTCCCGCCCTGCCACTGAACTGCCGGAACTGCCGGTCAAGCGGCCCTCGGGCTGCCCCTTCGATCCGCCCGAGGAGCTGGCGCAGCTGCGCGAGGAGCAGCCCGTGGTCCCGATGTTCTTCCCCGACGGGCACAGGGGCTGGCTGGTGACCAGTCACGAGCTGGTCCGCGCGGTGCTGGAGGACAACCGCTTCAGCGCGCGGTTCGAACTCATCCACTCCCCGCTGCACGGGGCGGGCACCAAGGGGATGCTGCCGCCCGCCCCGCCGGGGATGTTCGGCGGGATGGACCTGCCGGAGTCCGGCCGCTACCGCACCCTGCTCAAGCCCCGGTTCAGCAGCCGCCAGATGGACAAACTGCAGGGCCGCATCCAGGAGATCACCGACGGATACCTGGACGCCATGGAGGAGCACGGCCCGTCGGTCGACCTGGTGGAGGCGTACGCCCTGCCCATCCCGGCGCTGGTGATCTGCGAACTGCTGGGCGTTCCCTATGCGGACCGCGAGGCGTTCCAGAGCAACGCGATCGGCGTGAACGACAACGACCTGCCCACCGAGGAACAGTGGGCCTGCCTCGTTGCCATCCAGGAGTACCTGACCGGACTGGTCGTGGCCAAACGCACCAACCCCTGCGACGACCTGATGAGCGAACTCACCGAGACCGACCTGACGGACGAGGAGATCGCCAACATCGCGGCCCTGATGCTGGGCGCGGGTTTCGAGACCACCGCCAACATGATCGCGCTGGGCACATGGGTGCTGCTGCGCAACCCTGAGCAGCTCGCCGCCTTCCGCTCCGATCCGGCCCTCACCGACCGGACCGTCGAGGAACTGCTGCGCTATCTGACCATCACCCACACCGGGGCGCGGGCGGCCCTGGAGGACGTCGAACTCGGCGGACAGCTGATCAAGGCCGGTGACAGCATCGCCCTGTCGAACCAGGCGGCCAACCGCGACCCGAAGAAGTTCCCCGACCCCAACGCCTTCGACCTGCACCGGCAGGCCGCGGGGCACGTCGCCTTCGGCCGCGGCGTCCACCTGTGCATGGGCAAGGATCTGGCGCGCGTCGAGATGCGCGTCACGCTGCCCTCGCTGTTCGCACGGTTCCCGACACTGCGCCTGGACATCGACCCCGACGACATCCCGCTGCGGTTCAACTCCGATGTCTTCGGCGTCGACCGCCTTCCCGTGACGTGGGACCGGGCCTGACCCGATGGAGCTGCGGGTGGACCGGGAGCGCTGCATGGGCACCGGAGTGTGCGCGCTGACCGCTCCCGAGGTGTTCGACCAGGACGACGACGGAAAGGTGACGCTGCTCGATCCCGCGCCGCCCCGGGTCGCCCCCACGGCGGCAACCCGGCGGGCGGCCGGCCTGTGCCCGATGGGCGCCATCACCCTCGTCGCGGACGACGACGGAACGCGATGACGCACGGCGAGTCACGGGCGGCGCGGCAACCTGGCCGCGTCGCCCGCGCACGTCCGACGAATGGAGCACCCAACCGTGACCGAACAATCCGCGCCCGACCGGGCCGCACCGGCCGACAGGACGCTGCCCATCCCCCGTACCTGTCCTTTCTCCCCACCCCCCGAGTACGCCGAGTTGCGGGAGAAGGAGCCGGTCTCCAGGCTCCGCCTGCCGAACAAGGACGAGGCGTGGGTTCTCACCCGCTACGAGGACATCCGCGCCGTGCTCACCGACCCCCGGTTCAGCTCGGACGTCCGGCTCCCGGGATACCCGTTCTTCACCTCCGAGAGGCCCAGCGAGCAGCCCATCCAACTGCTGATCCATATGGATCCGCCGACGCACGGCGAGGCCCGCCGCAAGGTGATCAGCGAGTACACCGCGAAACGGACCCGGGACCTGCGGCCCCGGGTCCAGCGCATCGTCGACGAGCGGCTGGACGCGATCCTCAGGGGCCCGCGCCCCGTCGACCTGGTGGCGGAGTTCGCCGTGCCGGTGCCCGCGCTGGTGATGTTCGAGCAGCTCGGCATTCCCCGCGCGGACCACGCGTGGTTCCTGTCCACCAACTCCCTGCTGATCAGCGGTCTCACCTCGGAGTCCGACCGGGACGAGGCGTTCGGGGCGCTCAGCGGGTACCTGATGGACCTGATCGAGAAGAAGGAGACCGAGCCGGGCGACGACCTGCTCAGCAGGCAGATCGCCAAGAACAAGGAGAGCGGCACCTACGACCGCACCTGGCTGACGGGACTGGCGCTGCTGCTGTTCATCGGCGGGTCGGAGAACATGACCGGCATGATCTCGCTCGGCACGATGGCACTGCTGCGCCATCCCGAGCAGCGCGCGCGGGTCGCCGCCGACCCCTCGCTGACCCCGCAGGCGGTGGAGGAGATGCTGCGCTGCTTCACCATCGCCGAGCTGACGATGACCCGGGTCGCGACCGAGGACGTCGAGGTCGGTGGGAAGGTGATCCACGCGGGCGAGGGCCTGGTGGCGCTGACCAACGCGGCCGACCACGATCCGGCGGCATTCCCGGACCCGGACGTGTTCGACATCGACCGCCCGGCCCGCAGCCATCTGGCCTTCGGCTTCGGCGCGCACCAGTGCCTGGGGCAGAGCCTCGCGAGGCTGGAGTTCCAGGTGATCTTCGACTCGCTGTGTGCCCGCGTCCCCGGCATGGAACTGGCCGTGCCGTTCGGCGAACTGAAGTACAGGAGTGACGACGAGGGCGTCTTCGGCCTCGTCGAGCTTCCCGTCACCTGGTAGCCGGACGCGAACGCGCTGCCGGAGGGCAATCCCCTCCGGCAGCGCGTTCGTCATGCGGCGCCGAGCTTCCGGTTGACGATCCTGCTGATCTCGGCGGCCGGGGCCGCGTCGCACATGCCCTCGTGGTCGGCCTCGATGTCGTACGCCTCGACGGTCCCGGTGACGTACTGCTTCCAGTTCCCGTCGTCCCCGGCGTACCGGCCGTCCTGGCTGCGCGTCGCCTTGAAGAACAGGGCGTCCCCCGAGTAGACGGGCGAGGTGAAGCCCTGGAGAATCTCCATGTGGTTGATCCACGCGACCGCGGCCTTGCGCACGACGTCGCGAACTTCGTCCGGGGCGACCATGCTGCCGACGTACTCGCCCAGTACGCTCTCGACGTCGTGCGGCGGGGGCACCTCGGCCTCGTGGAAATAAGTGCTCGGCGCGCAGTCCAGCAGCCCCAGCAGCCCTATATCGTGACCGCGCCGCTCCAGTTCAGCGGCCATCGCGTGCGCGGCGGTCCCGCCGAACGACCAGCCGAAGAGGTGGTACGGGCCTTCGGGCTGGACCTCCTGGATGCGCCGCACGCAGTCGTGCACGAACTCCTCCACGGACCGGGGCGACGGAGCCCCGCTGAAGGCCGGCGCCTGGAAGGCGTACACCGGCCGGTCCCTCACGTGCGGGGCGAAATTGAGGTACGACCAGCCGAGTCCGAACCCGGGCTGGACGAACCAGAGTGGCTCCCCCTCGCCCCCGGAACGGATCGTCAGCAGCGGCGCGAACGGGTCCTCGACACTTGCTCCCGCGCCGGTGCGCAGCTGGTCGGCCAGCGCGGCGACCGTGGGGTGCTCGAACACCACCCGGATCGGGAAGCCGACGCCGAAGGCCGCCTCGATGCGGCCGATCAGCTGCGTCGCCAGCAGCGAGTGCCCGCCGAGCGCGAAGAAGCTGTCGTCGACGCCCACCCGGTCCAGACCGAGCACCTCGGCGAAGATCTCCGCCAGGCGCGCCTCGTGCGCGGTGCGCGGGGCCCGGTACGCCTCGCCGGTGAACTCGGGTTCGGGCAGGGCGGCCCGGTCGAGCTTGCCGTTGGGCGTCAGCGGCAGCCGGTCCATGGGCACGATCGCGGCCGGGACCATGTAGTCCGGCAGCCGCTCCGCCAGGAACTTGCGCACCTCCCGTACGTCCGGCCCTTCGGCACCCTCGGCCCGGACCGCGTACGCGACGAGCTGCTTGCTGGAGCCCCGGCCGTCCCGGGCGATCACCACCGCCCGCTCCACCTCCGGATACTCCGTGATCGCGGCCTCGATCTCCTGCGGTTCGACGCGGAAGCCCCGCACCTTGACCTGGGAGTCGTTGCGCCCGGCGAACTCCAGGTGGCCTTCCGCAGTGCGCCGGGCGAGGTCGCCGGTGCGGTACATCCGCTCACCCGCGGGACCGAACGGGTCGGCCACGAACCGCTCGGCGGTCAGGCCGGGCCGCCCGTAGTAGCCCCGGCCCACCCGGCCGGCGACGTACAGTTCACCGACCGCGCCCGGCGGCACCGGGTTCAGCGCCCCGTCCAGGACGTACACCCGCATATTGCTCAGCGGCGCCCCGATGGGCATGCCGCCCTCGCCGTCCCAGGTGTCGGGGACGGCGAATGTCATGGCGTAGAAGTCCTCGGCCTGCCCGTAGCCGTTGATGACGCGGGTGCCGGGCATCACGGCACGGATCCTGTGCAGCAGCTCGGGCGGGAACGCCTCTCCGGCCAGCACCACGGTGTCGAGACGCAGTTCGCCGGTGCACCGGCCGAGGACCTCGCCCAGCGCCGAGGGGACCGTGTGCACCACGCGCCCCTCCCAGTCGCCCCCCTCGCCGAGGACGAGGACGTCGCGGACCACCTCGACACAGCCGCCGGTGATCAAGGTGAGGAAGTACTCGAAAACCGAGATGTCGAAGTTGATGGACGCCGCGCCCAGCATCCGTGACGTGGGCCCCGAACCGAGGATCTCGGCCAGCCGGGTCACCGGGTTGACGATGTTGGCGTGCGTGAGCGCCGCGCCCTTCGGGGTGCCGGTGGAGCCCGAGGTGTACATCACGTACGCCAGGTTGTCCGGCCGCAGATCCGTCGGCAGCACGCCGCGGTCCGCCTGCGTGCCCAGGTCGACATCCTCCAGGTGGAGCCGGGGCACGTCGGTGGCGGGCAACACGGGGCCGGTCGCCCGGTCGGTGAGCAGGAGGACGGGGCGGGCATCCTCCAGCATGAACACCAGGCGGTCGCTGGAGTACTTGGGGTCGATCGGCAGATAGGCCGCACCGGCCTTGAGGATGCCGAGCATCGCCACCACCAGGTCGGCCGAGCGTGGCAGCGCGAGCCCGACGAGGGTCTCGGGTCCGGCTCCGTGGCGCCTCAGCTCGACCGCCAGCCGACCGGCCCTCTCGCCCAACTCTCGGTATGTCAGCGCGACTTCGCCGCACCGCACGGCGACGGCCTCGGGAGTCGCGGCAGCCTGCCGCTCGACGAGCCGGTGGACCGTCTTGTCGGGGATCTCGGCCGCGGTGTCGTTGAACGCCTCCAGCCGCGCACGGTCGTCCGGCTCCAGCGTGTCGATCGCCGCGATCCTGCGGCCGGGGTCGGTCAAGAGCTCCCGCAGGATCCTCAGCAGCCGGGCGCCCAGGCCTTCCATTGCGTCGCGCGCGAACAGGTCCTGCCGGTATTCGAGGGACAGCTGGAGCTGCGCGGTTGCCACCGCGATCACGGCCAGCGGATAGTGCGTGCTGCCCGCGTACGGTCGGATGCCGGTGCAGGTGATCCCGGCCCAGGCGTTCGCCTCCGTCAGCCCGGACTGGTCCATCGGATAGGACTCGTAGACGACGAGGGTGTCGAAGAGCGTCTGGAGCCCGGTGGAGTGCTGGATCTCGGCCAGCCCGTAGTGGTGGTGGTCCAGCAGCGCCGCCTGGTGGCCCTGAAGGGTCGTCAGCAGGCCGGCCAGGGTGTCGGCGGGGGCGAGTCGTGCCCGGACGGGCAGGGTGTTGATGAACATGCCGACCATGGCGTCCACGTCGCGGAGGGCGGCGGGGCGGCCGGAGACCGTCGCACCGAACACCACATCCTGACGTCCCGTCATCTGGCCGAGCAGGAGCGACCAGGCACCCTGAACCACGGTATTGAGCGTCACGCCCAACTCACCTGCCCGGCGGGTCAGTTCGCGGGTCTCTTCCACGCTCAGCTCGACCTCGACGCGCTCGGTGCCCGCGCCGTCCCATTCGGCCGCGCCGGGGGCGAGCAGGGTGGGTTCGTCGACGCCGTCGAGTTCGTCGGCCCAGGCGCGGGCGGCGGCCTCCTGGTCCTGCTCGGCCAGCCACGCCAGGAACTCCTGGTAGCCGCGGACCGTCGGCAGCGCCGCGGGGTCGCCACCGGAGCCGTACAGCCGCAGCAGGTCCTGGAGCAGCAGCGGAATGGACCAGCCGTCGAACAGCACGTGGTGAGCGGTGAGGACCAGCTCCGAGGTGTCGTCGTCGAGGTGGACGAGCGCGAGGCGCAGCAGCGGCGGGGACGCCGGGTCGAAGCGCGCGTGATGGTCCTCGGCCAGCAGCCGTTCGAGGGCGTCGGCGCGTTCGCCCTCGGGCAGCGTGCGCAGGTCGATGTCGCGCCACGGCAGCTCGACCCCGTCCAGCACCAGCTGGACCCATCCGCCCGCGTCGGGGAGGAACGCGGAGCGCAGGTTGGTGTGCCGGTCCAGCAGCGCCTGGCCGGCGGTGCGCATCCGTTCCGGGTCGACCTGCCCGGAGAGGTGGAACACCATCTGCACCTGGTAGGCGTCGACCGGCGCGTCGGTGAACCTGCTGTGGAAGAGCAGACCGGCCTGGAGGGGCGTCAGCGGCCAGGCTCCCGTCAGGCCTGGACAGGCCCGCTCCCATTCCTGGATCTGCCCCTGGTCGGCGGAGAGCAGTGGAAGGTCGGAGGGGGTGAGGCCGCCCGCGTCGGGCTTGGCCGCGTGGTCGGCCAGCGCGGTGAGCGCGGCCCGCCACAGCTCCGCCAGCTCCCGTACGTCGTCCTTGGCAAGGATCCCGGTCGGGAACGCGAACGTGGCGTCCAGGCGGGGGCCGCGCGCGGTGTCGGTGACGTAGGAGTTGACCTCCAGCGCCGACAGGACGGGCATGTCCGCGTCGAGCACGGCGTCCGCGTCGTCGACGTCCAGGGCCTGGGTGAAGCCCAGGCCGCGCAGCTCGTCCGGCATGTCCGTGACGGAGAAGCGGCCCAGGTAGTTGAAGCCGATCTGTGGCTCGGGGTACGCGGCGAGCGCGGGGGCCGTGCGGTCGTTGAGGTACCGCAGCAGCCCGTATCCCAGGCCCTTGTCGGGGATCGCCAGGAGCTGCTCCTTGACGGCCTTGACCAGCCCGCCCGCCGCGTCCCCGCCCGCGAGGGCGTCGTCCAGGTCGAACCCGGCGATGTCGAGCCGGACCGGGAACATGCTGGTGAACCAGCCCACCGTGCGCGACAGATCCGCACCAGGCACCACCGGCTCCTCACGACCGTGCCCTTCCAGCCTCACCAGCAGCGAACTCCCCCTGCTCGACCGCCACTTGGTCACGGCGAGCGCGAGCGCGGCGAGCAGGCCGTCGTTGACCCCGCCCCGGAAGACCGCCGGAATCCGGATCAGCAGCCCTTCCGTCACCTCGGCGGGAAGCTCGACGCGCACCGTGTCGACGGTCGCCATCGTGTCCACTGCCGGGTCCGGCCGCCGGGTGCCGAGCACCGGGTCCGGTCCTTCCAGCACCCTTTGCCACAGCGACAGTTCGGCAGTTCGGCGGTCCGTCGCGGCCTCCTCCACCAAGGCGTGGGTCCAGCGGCGCACCGAGGTCGCCACCTGCGGCAGCTCCGCAGGCTCGCCCTCGCGGACCCGTGCCCACGCCGCCGCCAGGTCCGGCAGCAGGATCCGCCAGGAAACCCCGTCGACCACGAGATGATGCAGAACCAGCAACAGCCGCCCGGACACCGAGGAGCCTGCGTCGAACCAGACGAACTGCGCCATGACACCGGCGACCGGGTCCAGCCTTCCCATTGCGGCGCTCAGTTCGGCGGCGGCCGACTCACGCCACTCCCTCGATTCCCAGTGGCCTGCGCAGCCGACCCGGCGTATCAACCCCTCGACCGGCACCGCACCCGGCAAAGTGACCACCAGGCCGTGCACGCCGTTCTCGGCGACCAGGCGCGAGCGCAGCACGTCGTGCCGGTCCAGTATCGCGCGCAGGGTCGCGGTCAGCCCGTCCGCGTCGATCTCATCGGGCAGGTCGAGCAGCGTCGACATCGAGAACCTGTCGATGTCACCGCCCGCCTCCAGGAGGTAGGCGGCGGCCGGAGGCAGCGGCAGCCGGCCGACGCCGCCGCCCGCCAGCTCCTCCAGTACGGCAGCCGTGTCCTGCCGGGCCTTGACGGCGAGTTCGGCCACGGTGCGGGACTCGAAGACCTGCCGGGGGCTGATCTCGACACCACGCGCCCGAGCCCGCGCGACCACCTGGATCGAACGGATGCTGTCGCCGCCGACCGCGAAGAAGTCGTCGTCGACGCCCACCCGGTCCAGGCCCAGCACCTCCGCGTACACCGAGGCGAGGATCTCCTCCTGCGGCGTACGCGGCACCCGGTACTCCCCCGCGGAGAACTCCGGAGCAGGCAACGCCGAACGGTCCACCTTGCCGTTCAGATCCAGCGGCATCCGGTCCAGCACGACCAACACCGACGGCACCATGTACTCGGGCAACCGCGCGCCCACGAACCTCCGCACCTCGGCCACATCCACACCCGCACGCAGGTCCGGATCGCCGGAATCGACGCGATACGTCGGCACGACGTAACCCACGAGCTGCTTACTGCCCGCACCCCGGCCGTCGCGGACCACGATCACGGCCTGATCGACGCCCGGGTGAGCGACGAGCGCCGCCTCGATCTCGGCGGGCTCGACACGGAATCCGCGGATCTTCATCTGTGAGTCCCCGCGGCCGAGGTATTCGAGCTGGCCGTCGGCGGTCCATCGGACCAGGTCGCCGGTGCGGTACATGCGCTCGCCCGCGGGCCCGAACGGATCGGCCACGAACCGCTCGGCCGTCAGCCCCGGACGGCCGTGATACCCACGGCCCACCGCGCCCCCCACGTACAACTCGCCCACCACACCCACCGGAACCGGAGCCAAACCAGGACCCAGGACGTAGGTGCGCATATTGCCCAGCGGCCGGCCGATCGGGACGTTGCCGGTGCCGTTCCAGTCGTCGGGGATGTGGTACGTCGTGGCGTAGAAGTCCTCCGTCTGGCCGTAGGCCTGCATGAGGCGCACGTCAGGGATGGCTGCGCGGACCTTCTCCAGCAGCGCTGCGGGCAGTGCGTCACCGCCGAGGACGACGGTGTCCACGCTCATCCGGCCGGTCACCTGGTCGAGGATCTCGGCGAACACCGAGGGCACGGCCTGGAGCGAACCACCGGTCCAGCCGTCGCGCTTGGCCAGTTCCAGCACGTCCTCCACCACGTCGACACTCGCGCCGACGGTCAGCGCGCTGAACACCTCGAAGACGGAGACGTCGAAGTTGATCGAGGTGGCGCAGAGCATCCGTGAGCCGGGCGCGACCTCGACGACCTCCGCCAGCCGGGAGACACCGTTGACGAGGTTGGCGTGGGTGATGGTCACGCCCTTGGGGACGCCGGTGGAGCCCGAGGTGTACATCACGTACGCGACGTTGTCGGGCCGCAGCGCGCCCGAGCGCTCCGCGTCCGTCAGATCGCAGCCGTCGCCGGCCACCAGATCGAGGTCGTCGACGAACAGCCGCGGCGTCTCCCCCTCGGGCAGGACATCAGCGGTCACCGCGTCGGTGAGCAGCCACTGCGGACGAGCCTCCGAAAGCACGAAGTCCAACCGCCTGCTGGGATACCGGGGATCAATCGGCAGATATCCCGCACCGGACTTCAAAATACCCAACATCCCCACCACCAGCTCCGCCGAACGCGGCAGCGCCAGACCCACCAACGACTCCGGACCCACCCCACGCCGCACCAGCTCACGCGCCAACCGATTCGCCCGCGCGTTCAACTCCCCATACGTCCACGACACATCACCACACTCAACAGCAACCACATCGGGAGCCACCACGACCCGACGTTCCACCAAACCCGCAAGCGTCAGCCCAGGAAGCCGAACCGAGGTGTCATTCACCCCCCGCACCAACCACTCCCGCTCAGCCTCCGCCAGCACATCCACAGCCCCCACCCGGACCCCCGGCTCAACCACCACCTGACGCAACACCCGCACAAACCGCTCCACCAGAACCTCGGCACCACCCCGGTCGAACAAGTCGGTCGCGTACTCCAGATAGCCCCCGAGGCCCTGCCCGGTGTCGTCGAGGCCGAAGTTGAACTGGAGGTCGAACTTCGCGGTCCGGGTCGGGACGATCTCCAGAGCGGCGCCGACCCCGGCGAGGTCGAAGTCGACCAGGGTGTTGTCGTCCTGCCAGGCCAGCATCGTCTGAAACAGCGGGTGGTAGGCGCTGGACCGGTCGGGGTTGAGGATCTCCACGAGCCGGTCGAAGGGTGCGTCCTGGTGGTCATAGGCGGACAGCGCCTTGTCCCGCACCCGGTCGAGCACGTCCTCGAAGGTCGGATTG
>NZ_JBHWIY010000019.1:0-22899 GCF_042731715.1 Streptomyces sp. NPDC059832
AATAAAAACCGGGCCAGGCACCACGATGTCGGCAAGACGGTCAAACGCGCCGAATCGATCAAGGAACACCAAGCCCGCCGAGGATAAACGCCAAGCTCAGTCCACGTCGACGTTGTCGAAGAGGTCCAGCATCCTGCCGAGCACCCGTACGCAGGCCGTCACATCGGCGTCAGTCAGATCCCCGTCCACCTGGCGCAGCAGAAACTGCTCGCGGGTCAGTGCCGCGGTGATCGCCGCTCTGCCGCTTTCGGTCAGCCGGACCAGGGACGACCGCTGATGGGCCGGGTTGGGAATGGTCTCGACCAGTCGCCGGGCCGCGGCGTCGTTGACCATGCGCTGCACGAACTGCCGACTCAGCGCCTGTGCCCGGCCCATCTGCGGGACCGTCATGGGTCCGTGTTCACGCAGCAGATCCAGTACGGCACGCACGCCGACGGACAGGCCCTCGATCGGTGCGGCCTGTTCCACCTTGCGTTGCACACGCCGGTAGAGCGGGCCGACCAGGGCGAAGACCTCCGTGAGCCGGTGGGCCAGTTCCTCGGGTGCCAGGGGCGGAGCGTTGTCGGTCATACGGCCATGATGACACCTTGGTTGTCAATATGGGGAACAGATGGCACCTTGGTTGTCATGAATGCTGCCTCCGAGCTGAAATTCTTCGAAACCGACGACGGCCGCCTCGTGTACCGCGACACCGGGGAGGGTCCGCTGCTCGTGCTGCTGCACGGCGGATTCCTGGACCACGGGATGTGGGACGACCAGGTGCCGGAGCTCGCGCGGGATCACCGAGTGATCGTGCCGGACGCCCGCGGGCACGGCGGATCGTCCAACGCGAGCAGGCCCTTCCGGCACACGGACGACCTGGCCGCCCTGCTGCGCCATCTCGACGCCGGCCCCGCGGTCCTGGTCGGAGTGTCGATGGGCGGGGCCACCGCGCTCGACACCGCGCTCGAACACCCTGATCTGGTACGTGCGCTGGTCGTCAGCGGGGCGGGGACGAGTGAGCCCGAGTTCCACGACCCCTGGTCCCGGCAGGTCCTGGCCGAGCAGGCCCGCTCCCTGGCCGCCGGTGACATCGGGGGATGGGTCGACGCCTTCATGCTCTTCGCGGCGGGCCCGCACCGCACGCTGGACGACGTCGACGGCGCTGTGGTGCGACGCCTGCGCGCGATGGCCGAGCGGACGCTGGCCAAGCACACCGCGGACGAACCCGACCGGCTCGTGTCCGTCTCCGACACCTGGGCGCGGGCGGCGAAGATCGATGTCCCGGTGCTGGCCGTCGCGGGCGCCATCGATTCGGACGATCACCTCGCCATGAGCCGGCGCCTCGCGCGGACGGTCGCCGACGGGCGCGAGGCGATCGTCGAGGGGGCGGCGCACTATCCCCACATGGAACGGCCGGATGCCTTCGGCGAGATCCTCGGGGAATTCCTGACGGCCGTGTCCGCCCGGGAGGGCGGCGCCGTCTGACGGGTGGTCCCGGGGTTCAGCGCAGGGCGGCCACCGTGTCATCGGCCCCCGCGACTTCCTCCGACGGAGCGTCGTGGAGGCCGAGCCGCAGGTGCTCGACGTGGAAGAGGGCCTGGTCGAGGAGTTCGGCCACGTGGTTGTCGTACAGCGCGTAGATCACCGAGCGGCCCCGGCGCTCGCCGGAGACGAGGCCGAGGTTGCGCAGCAGCCTCAACTGGTGGGAGCAGGCGGACTGCTCCATGCCGACCGCCTCGGCGAGTTCCGTCGCGGGGCAGGGGCCCTCCTGGAGGCGGGCGAGAATGCGCAGCCGGGACGGGGTGGCGAGGGCCTGCAGGGTGGACGCCACCTCGGTGGCCCCCACCGTGTCGAGGCGCTCGCGCGCGGTGGCAGCAGTCTTCGCGTCAACTCCGTGGCCCATGTCCTCATCCTACGGAGATGCACATATGAATGCGTGTTCATGTGATCCTGTATGGTGCGGGAGTCGAACCACTCCGCCTTCTCGCGTGAAGGATCACCACCCCATGTCTTCCACCGTCACCCGCCCGGCCCCGTCCGCCGGCCCGGTCCGGGGCGCGGTCGCGGCCGAGCGGCGCACCCGGATCCTGGCTCTCCCGGAGGCCCGCTGGGCCGCGGCCGCGCTGGTGCTGTTCCTGGCCGCGCTGCCCCTGTACCTGCTCGGCGCCCCGTGGTGGACGTGGGGTCCGCTGTACGCGCTCACGTACCTCGCGGGCGGCTGGGAGCCGGGCCGGGAAGGCCTGAAGGCGCTCGGGGCGAAGACGCTGGACGTCGACCTGCTGATGGTCGTCGCGGCTCTCGGCGCGGCGGCGATCGGGCAGGTGCTGGACGGCGCGCTGCTGATCGTCATCTTCGCCACCTCGGGCGCTCTGGAGGCCTTCGCCACCGCGCGGACGGCCGACTCGGTACGCGGACTGCTCGACCTCGCACCCGCCACGGCCACCCGCCTCGGCCACGCGGGCGCCGAAGAGACCGTTCCCACCGAGGAGTTGAAGGCCGAGGACGTGATCCTGGTACGTCCCGGCGAGCGTGTCGGGGCCGACGGCCGGGTCCTCGACGGGGCGAGCGAGGTGGACCAGGCAACCATCACCGGCGAGCCGCTGCCGGTGCCCAAGGAGCCCGGCGACGAGGTCTTCGCGGGAACCCTGAACGGCACCGGGGCGCTACGGGTGGCGGTGGAGCGCGACCCGTCCGATTCGGTGATCGCCCGCATCGTCGCCATGGTCGAGGAGGCCTCCGGGACGAAGGCCCCCACCCAGTTGTTCATCGAGAAGGTCGAACAGCGGTACTCGATCGGCATGGTGGCCGCCACCGTCGCCCTGTTCGCCCTGCCCCTGGCCTTCGGCGCGGCACTTCAGCCCACACTGCTCCGGGCGATGACCTTCATGATCGTGGCATCGCCGTGCGCCGTGGTCCTGGCCACGATGCCGCCGCTGCTGTCCGCGATCACCAACGCCGGACGGCACGGGGTGCTCATCAAGTCCGCCGTGGTGATGGAGCGTCTCGGCCGGATCGACGCCGTGGCACTCGACAAGACCGGCACCCTGACCGAGGGCACCCCACGTGTCACCGACATCCGTCCGTTCGCCTCCTCGGACCTGACCGAGGACGCCCTGCTCACCCTGGCGGCGGCGGTCGAGCACCCCAGCGAACACCCCCTCGCACGCGCCGTCACCGAAGCCGCCCGGACACGCGGTCTCGCCCTGCCCCCGGCGGAGGACTTCGGTTCCGCCCCGGGCGTCGGCGTCACCGCCACCGTGGACGGCCAGGTGGTCGCCGTCGGCAGCCCGGCCCGCCTGCCGGCCGCCCGGACCGGCGCCGACGGAGCGGCCGCCGAGCTCTCCGCTCGGCTGGAGGAGGCCGGCCGTACCGTTGCGCTGGTGGTACGCGACGGCATGCCCGTCGGTGTCCTGGGCATCGCCGACCGGCTGCGCACCGATGCCCGGACCACCGTCGCCCGCCTCACCGAACTCACCGGCAGCACGCCGGTGCTGATCACCGGGGACAACCCGCGCGCCGCCGCCCGCCTGGGTGCCGAAGCCGGGATCGACGACATCCGGGCCGGACTGCTGCCGCGGGACAAGGTGGACGCGGTCAGGGAGCTGGAGAGTGCCGGGCGGAGGGTGCTCGTGGTCGGGGACGGCGTGAACGACGCCCCGGCACTGGCCGCGGCCCACACGGGCATCGCCATGGGCCGGGCCGGCTCCGACCTCGCCCTGGAGACCGCCGACGCCGTCGTCGTCCGCGACGAACTCGCCACCATTCCCACCGCCGTGGCGCTCTCGCGCCGGTGCCGCCGCCTCGTCGTGCAGAACCTGGTCATCGCGGCCGTCTTCATCACCGGCCTCGTCGTCTGGGACCTGGTCGGCACGCTGCCGCTCCCGCTGGGCGTCGCCGGGCACGAGGGCTCCACCGTCATCGTCGGCCTCAACGGCCTGCGCCTGCTGCGGGAAGCCGCCTGGACGCGCGCCGCCGGCCACCGCTGAACCTGCCGGCGGACGACCGGCTCAGCCCTCGTGGTCCTCTTCGGGCGGCAGGGCGCCTGCCCGCAGGAACCGCTCGCCGAGAACGCGGGCGGCTTCCCGCAGTTCGGGCGGCCCGACGATACGGAACGCCGCCCTGACCGCCATGAGCTGTTCGGCGTACCAGTCCGGTTCGTCCGTGGTGGCGACGAGGCGGGTGCGGTCCGGGTCCGCTTCCTCCAGGCGCCCCAGGCTGCGCGGCAGCCATTGAGCGACCTCGGCCACGGGGGCGTCGATGACGACCTCCACCTCGTACTTCCAGCCTTCGGAGAGGTGCTCCTCCAGCGTCCGTACCGGGTCGAGACCGGCCGCAGGCGCGAACGTCTCCCCGAGCACGTCGACGGTGGCGACCCGGTCCACCCGGAGGACGCGTCTGGCGTTCTTCGTGTGCGACCAGCACAGCAGATACCAGCGGGAACGACGCACGACGACGGCCCACGGATCGACCTCCATCGTCCGTTCCGCCCCCGGACCCGACCGGTATCCGAGCCGCAGCCGGCGGCCCGCGGCGCAGGACTGGACGAGCAGGGCCGTGGTCTCGGGGCTGGGGCTCGCGGCGCCGGAGTCCGGAACCGGTGCGCCCACTCTCCGGACGGCCTGGGCCGGCTCGGCGACCGGCTCCGGCAGCACGCGGATGATCTTGCCGAGCGCGCTCTCCACCGGGTCCTCGGCCGTGCCGGCCGCGTCCCGACGCCGCTCCAGCACGGCCATCACGAGCCCGAGGGCCTCTGCGGTGGTGAACATAAGGGGCGGAACCCGAAGACCTCGGCCGACGCGGTAGCCCCCGTAAGGGCCCCGCACGGACTCGACCGGGACACCGGCCTCCCGCAGGATGCCGACGTACCGGCGGGCCGCCCGTCCGGAGACGCCGAGCCGGTCCGCCAGCCGGTCGGCCGTGATGCCTGGGCCGTCCTGGATCAGCTCAAGAGCCAGGAGCGCCCGAGCGGTCGGGCTCGCGTCGTGCACCATCGGCAGATCAGTCCCCATTGCGGAAGTAGAACGTCCGCAATGGACCGTACTCTCCTCGCCATGAGTGAGAACAACGAGTCGGTCTTTCCGGAACCTCCGCTCGCGGGCGACGAAACCGCCACCCTGCTCGGTTCGCTGGAGCGCCAGCGCGCGACCCTGGCGTGGAAGTGCGGGGGATTGGACGCGGCCGGTCTGCGAGCGACGATCGGCACGTCGACGGTCTCCCTGGGCGGGCTGCTCAAGCACCTGGCCTGTGTCGAGGACACGCATTTCGCCCGGTTGCTGCTCGCGCGGAAACCGGGGGCTCCGTGGGACGCGGTGGACTGGGACGCCGATCCCGACTGGGAGTGGCGAACGGCCGCCGAGGACACCCCCGAGCAACTGACGGCGCTCTGGCGGGGCGCCGTGGAGCGCTCCCGCGCCGTGGTCGCCGAGGCGCTGGCGGACGGCGGCCCGGGGCACATCGGCCGGTACACCACGTCCAGCGGCGAGTCCCCGAGTCTGCGGCGCGTCCTGATCGACATGATCGAGGAGTACGCCCGCCACATCGGCCACGCCGACCTCATCCGGGAGTCGGTGGACGGTCTCGTGGGGGAGGACCCGCCGCGGTGACACCGCGTCCGCCGGACGGCCGCCACTGGTGCGGAGGGCGGGGCGCCACGGAACGGGAAACCCGGTGGGGGTATCGTCGGGCCCGGACCGCAGGACCCGTACGACCGAGCATTCGAGGCAGCCGTGGATCGCGGACGGACGCGCACACCGGGAGTGTCCCGGCTGCTCGTGCTGTGTGCCGTCCTGTGCGGACTGTTCCTCATGCACGGCGCACCGGCGAGCGCCGCGGAGGGCTGTCACGACGCGATGGCCGTGACCGCGCCCGTGTCCATGACCACGACTGCCGGTCACTTTGCCGTGCGGGGCGAGCACGACCCCGCTCGCGTTGCCGCCGCCAGGCCGGCGACGGACGGCGAGTCGTGCGTATTCACCCATGCCCGTGACCGGGTGCTGCCGCTGCTGATGGCGCTGGGTCTGGTGCTCCTGGCCGTTCGGGCGCTCGCCGGGCGCCGTACGGCCGTACGCGGACCGGCGCGGCGGGGACCGCCGTTCGCCGGCAGGGATCTGCTGCTCCAGGTGTGCATCGCGCGGACGTGACAGGAATCCGCCGGTCCACGGCCCTTTGGGGCCGGACCGGCCGGACGACCCTGCCCCTTTCGCGCGCCACGGACGTGGCGCGTCCACCTGGAGAGAATCCGTGATGTCCGCTTCCCTGTCCTCTGCTGCCCGCCGCCGCACAATCGCGGCCGCCGGCACCGTCGCCGCCCTCGCTCTGACGCTGGCGGCCTGCGGTTCCTCCGACGGCTCGAAGCCCGACGATTCGTCCATGCCCGGCATGAACCACGGCTCGCGCAGTGCCTCCGCACCGGCCACCCCCGGCGGTGCGTTCAACGATGCGGACGTGACGTTCGCGCAGCAGATGATCCCGCACCACCAGCAGGCCATCGAGATGGCGAAGCTGGCCGACGGCCGCGCCTTCGACCCCGAGATCAAGAAGCTGGCCACCGCGATCGAGAAGGCCCAGGACCCCGAGATCAACACGATGAAGGGCTGGCTGACTTCGTGGGGCAAGCCGCTGCCCGCGTCCTCGTCCCCGATGGGTGACATGCCCGGGATGGACCACGGCTCGGACGGTTCGGGAATGCCCGGAATGATGTCCGGCAAGGACATGGACGACCTGGCGGCGGCCAAGGGCAGGGACTTCGACAAGAGGTTCGCCCAGCTCATGATCGGCCACCACCAGGGCGCGGTCACCATGGCCGAGGACGAGCAGAAGAACGGCGACAACGCCGGCGCGAAGAAGCTCGCCGGCGCTGTCGTCACGGCTCAGACCGCCGAGATCGAGCAGATGAACAAGATCATCGACCGGCTCTGATCCCGGCAGGGGTGCGGGCCTCCCTCGCATGACGGTCCGGACGACGTCATGCGAAGGCCCGCACCCCTCGGGCCTCGCGTCCGGATCAGGCCGGGCTCGCGTGCTCCGGCGTCGCCAGCAGATCACCCACCTCCTGTGCGGTGGTCTCCCGGAGCTCCTCCGCGACCAGCAGCCACCGGGTGATGCCGACCGATTCGAGGAACGGCAGATCGTGACTGGCGATCAGCAGTGCGCCCTCGTAGGACTCCAGCGCACCGGTCAGCTGCCGCGCGCTGGCGATGTCGAGGTTGTTGGTCGGTTCGTCCATCATCAGCAGCTGCGGGGCCGGTGCGGCGAGCATCGTCGCCGCGAGGGCGGCACGGAAGCGTTCTCCGCCCGACAGCGTGCCCGCCGGCTGCTCCGCGCGCTTCCCCCGGAACAGGAAGCGCGCGAGCTGGGCACGGATGTGGTTGTCGGTGACCCCGGGCGCCATGCGGGCCACGTTCGCCGCGACGCTCAGCTCCTCGTCCAGCACGTCGAGCCGCTGCGGAAGGAACCGCGTCGGTACGAAGGTCCTGGCCTCGCCGGACAAGGGGGCCAGCTCACCGGTGATCGTGCGCAGCAGTGTCGTCTTCCCGGCGCCGTTGCGACCGACGAGGGCGATCCGCTCGGGTCCCTGCACCCGGAGACTGCCCTCGCGCAGCCTGCCGAACCGGGGGCGCAACTCGTGCAGGTTCAACACGCCGCGTCCGGCGGGCACCGCCGTGTGGGGAAGGCTCACGCGGATCTCGGCATCGTCGCGGAGCGCGTCCGCGGCCTCCTCCCGGCGTTCGCGCGCCTCGCCGAGCCGCTCCTCGTGGACGCCGCGAAGTCTGCCCGCCGACTCCTGCGCGGACCGCTTGCGGCGGCCGGCCAGGATCTTCGGGAGGCTCCCCTCGGCCTCGATCTTCCTGCCGTTCCTCTGGCGCCGGGCCAGCTTCACCCGGGTCTCCTCCAACTCGCGTTGCTGGCGCCGCACATCGGCCTCCGCGGCCCGCAACGTCCGTCCGGCGGCCTCCTGTTCGGTGGCCACGGCCTCCTGGTACGCGGACCAGCCACCGCCGTACCAGTTCACGGACCCGGCGCGCAGTTCGGCGATGCGGTCCACGCGCTCCAGCAGTTCGAGGTCATGGCTGACCACGACCAGTACGCCCGAGCGCCAGGAGTCGACGGCCTCGTAGAGCCTCCGGCGCGCGAACATGTCGAGGTTGTTGGTGGGCTCGTCCAGGAGGAGGACATCGGGACGCTCCAGCAGCAGCGCTGCCAGGCGCAGCAGGACGGTCTCCCCGCCGGACAACTGGCCGACGGTGCGGTCCAGTTCGACGCCGCCGAGTCCGAGTGAGCCCAGTGTCGCCAGGGCCCGCTCCTCCACGTCCCAGTCGTCGCCGATCGTCTCGAAGTGCTTCTCGTCGACATCGCCGGCCTCGATGGCGCGCAGCGCGTCACGCTGTTCGGCGATGCCCAGGGCCTGGTCCACCCGCAGTGTCGTGTCGAGGGTGATGTTCTGCGGAAGGTGGGCGAGACTGCCGCCCACGGTCACCGAACCCTGGGAGGGGCGCAGTCGACCGGCGAGCAGCCGCAGCAGTGTGGACTTGCCCGCGCCGTTGGTGCCGACGAGACCGATGCGGCCCCGGCCGATGCTGAGCGAGAGGCCGTCGAGGACCGTCGTGCCGTCCGGCCACCGGAAGGACAGGGCCGAGCAGGTGAGGGAGGCGTGGGGGGTGGTGGGTGTCGCCATGGTGTTCCTCGCATTCGCAAGCGCAGTGACGGGGGCTTCGTATGCGAGCACCACGCGGCGACCGAGCAGCGGAGAAAGGTGCGGCGTCCGGAAGACAGAGGGACGGCTCATGCACCGAGGTCGCATCCACGCGGGGTCACGGGCAGCACGGAGCACTGCTACAGCGTGACGGGCGTACGGGCTGTGCCGTACGGCGCGATGTTCGCGAACCTCAGATGCGCAACGTCCACCTCTATCGGAGACAACAGGACATCAAAACCATAACCACGGGGAGGAGCGATGGCAACGCCTCCCGGTTTCGGGTGGGGGCCTGGGCCTGGGCGTGGGCCTCGGACGACGACGCGTACGTCCTGTATGAGCGATCCAGGACAGTTGCCCTTTTGGGTGATAAGGGGGTGTTTGGTGCAATTACGACTTTCGAGCACAGGGCGATATGTACCTTTTGGGATTTCGTGGCGCGAGTCACGTTCGAGCCCTCGAATGTCCCACCGTGGAATTCGGTTCCCTTTCCCCGCAAGGAAAGCGAACCGTTCCATGTGAGGTGGATTACCCCGATTCCAATGAATCGATCTTGTAAGTGAATTGCGTTATGAAATCAGGGGCTTGTCCCTTTCGGTCCTTCTCGCCTACGGTCACCGTCAATCCGGACGGAACGCCGAATCCTGCCGCCGCCCGGTAATCCCATCCACTCGTGTACGGCAGGAGCGGGGGACCCAGGTAAGCCGCCGATCCGGTATCCGGAACGGCTCGGGGTGAAGTCGCATTCGTGTGCGGCCAGGCATCTCCAGCCCGAACCCGACAGCTCACCTCGCAGGCGACGGAGAGGAATCCATCATGACCTCAACGGGTACGTACCGTCGTCGCAGGACCACCTCGCTGACCAGGGGCTTCATCGCCCTGGGCACGGGTGCCGCCGTACTCATGCTTCCGCTGATCGGTGCCCACGCCGCCTCGGCGGCGCCGGCGCGGACCGCCAGTGCCGCACCGACCGCGGCGTACACGGACGATCTGGACGGCTGGATCAAGGAGTCGCTGGCTGTCATGGCCCAGCACGGCATCCCCGGCAGCTACAACGGAATCCATCGCAATGTCATGCGCGAGTCCTCCGGCAATCCCCTCGCCATCAACAGATGGGACTCGAACGCCGCCGCCGGAACGCCGTCCAAGGGCCTCCTCCAGATCATCGATCCGACGTTCCGGGCCTACCACGTGCCGGGCACGGCGATGGACAGCTACGACCCCGTCGCCAACATCACGGCAGCGTGCAACTACGCGGCCGCCAAGTACGGCTCCATCGACAACGTCTCCGGGGCCTACTGACATACGGAACCAACGGTCTCCGGGCCGTCGCCCCCGCGGTCACCCCAGCCGCGGGGGCGTCCGGTCGACATGGCGCAGGATCGTGCCGACGGTGACGCGGGACGGTGCGAGGCGCAGTGCCGTGTTGCGCAGCGCGACGGCCGTAGGCAGGGACAGCCGCTGACCCATCCGGCCGGCCTGGCGGTCGGCTCGGGCGACCGACTGGCCGCGCTCCGCGACGTGTGATCGTCGACGCGCCGGCGTCACTCCTGGGCGGGCTCCGCCGCCTGCTTCCGGGTGGGGCGGGGCGGCACGGGAACGGTGGCCGCCTCACCCTTCCGGACCGCCTGCACCACCGCATCGTGCAGACGACGGCTGTCCTCCTCCGAACAACACGGCACGGGACTGCCCGACATGGTGAACCAGTCGATCGCACCCGTGTACTGCACGGTCACCTGGGCCGAGTCATCCGCCCAAGTCGTGTGAACGGTCAGGTCCCCGGACAGGACACCGACCTCCTCCGTGAGCACGCCACCGTGCCCGGAGAACACACCGCAAGTCGTCCATGACGCCCAAGCCATGACTCCAGGCTGGCACCAAGACCGCGGATGCGCGACCTGCGGGCTCCACGCCCCGACCGCGCCCGCTCGTGCGGGACACCGCCCCGCCCTTCCGGATGCTGGATATGGGGGAAACTTTCCATCGGGCCGGGCTGCGGTTCCCGCACCCGCCGATCCCCGGACTATGACGCGTTGTTAACGCCAAATCGTCGGATCGGCCCCTCGGAACAACGAATTCCGAAGGTGAACACCTCTTGACCTGCGGAACACGTCAGGATTGCATGTCGCGCTGGGAGCGACGAAACCACTCACCACGTCCTCGTCTGGAGGCGATACCGCTCCCGTGCTCAGACACCGCACCTGTTGATCGGAACCGCACGATGACCGAAACGCTCAGCGCTCCCCAGGCGCTCGCCCCAGCGACCGGCCCCACCCCACAGAAGCTCAAGCGTTCCATCGGCGTCGTGGGCGGAACTCTGCTCACGCTCTCCTGCGTGACGCCCGCCTCGACCCTCTTCGTGGTCGTCCCGGACCTGTTCTCCAGCCTCGGCACGTACACCGCCCTCACGATCGCCATCGGCTCGCTGCTCTGCATCGCGGTCGCCTTCTGCTACTCGGAGCTGGGCACGCTCATTCCGAGTGCCGGAGGCGAGTACGCCATGGTGTCGACCATGGCGGGGCGGCTCGCCGGGTGGCTCGTCTTCGTGCTCTCGCTGCTGGTCGTGATGATCGTGCCACCGGTCATCGCCATGGGAACGGCCGACTACCTCGCACCCATCGTGCACATTCCGGCTCCCGTCGCGGGTGCCGGTGTCATGGTGCTCGCCACCCTCGCCGGCCTCCTCGACCTGCGCGCCAACGCGTGGATCACCGGAATCTTCCTCGTCCTCGAAGTGATCGCGGCAGGTGTCGTCGCCGTTCTCGGCTTCGCCCACTCCGAGCGCGGTGCGTCGGCGCTGGTGCACGGGTCGGTCGCCTCGCCGGGCGGCACGAGTTCGACCGTCACCGCGATGATGGTGGTCTCCGGTCTCGCGATCGCGCTCTTCATCACCCAGGGCTTCTCCACGGCGGTCTACCTCTCGGAGGAACTGGAGAACCCGCGGCGCAACGTGGCCCGCACCGTGCTCGCCACCCTCGCCATCTCCACGGCCGTCATCCTCGTCCCGGTCATCGCCATCACGCTGGGCGCCCCGGACCTGGAGGCCCTGACCTCGGGTGACCTCAACACCATGGTCGCCGCCTGGTCCAACTCGGCCGTCGGTACCTTCGTCAGCCTCTGCGTCGCCCTCGCGATCATCAACGCGGGCATCGTGATGGTCATCCAGAACTCGCGGGTGCTGTTCGCCTCCGCCCGTGACAAGGCATGGCCCGCGCCGATCAACCACGCCCTGTCCCGACTCGGCCGGTTCGGGTCCCCGTGGGTCGCGACCCTGGTCGTCGGCGTTCCCGGAGCGGCGCTCTGCTTCGTCAACCTCGACACCCTGTACGGAGTCACCGGCGTATCCGTCACCGCCATGTACCTGCTGGTCGCCGTCGCGGCCCTGCTCTGCCGCCGCGGGTCGCACCGCGAGGCGCCGGCCTGGCGCATGCCGCTGTGGCCCGCGATCCCCGTGCTGCTGATCGCCGTGCTGGCGTACATCCTGACCCAGCAGGAGACCGAGTACCTGCTGTGGACCGGCGGGATCACCGCGGTCGCCACGCTCTACTGGGCGCTCTACCTGCGACCCCGCCGGGAGACCCGCTGGCTGGTCAGCATTCCGGAGGACGCGCAGTCCTGACCCGGACGTGTTCCGTGCGGTGCCCGGCCCGTCGGTGGAGATCATCCGCCGGCGGGCCGCTCCCGTGCCGTCCGTCACGCCCCGGTGCGGGGAGCCCGGATCCGGCCATCCGGGGCCCGTCACCGGACCCGATCGCCCGACCGGGCGCGGTGTCGGCCCGGCGACGGGCGGACACACCCCTGATTCCCTCACAGTGGGGTGAGGGCGTCGTCGGAACACGGGGAGTCGTGGCGGGATGAGTGTCGAGCGGGTCGGAGTCGTCGTTCACCAGGGCCGGCCCGAGGCCGTCGTCGCGGCGGACGTCGTACGCGATTGGTGTGCCCGCGAAGGCATCCCGTGCACGGACATCGACGTGTGGCGCGACGACGAACGCAGGCGCGGCGGGCGCGAGGAGGCCGATGTCGCGGGCAACCCCGATCTCATCGTGACGCTCGGCGGTGACGGGACATTCCTGCGCGGCGCCAGGATCGCCGCCAAGAACGACGGCGCCGTCCTCGGGATCGACCTGGGCCGCGTCGGCTTCCTCACCGAGGTGCCGGTCGGCGACGTGGTCCGGGCGCTCGACGCCGTCCACCGGGGCCGGGCGGAGGTCGAGGAGCGCATGACCCTGACCATGCGGGCCTCCCGCGTACTCGAAGTGCCCCCGGACATCGATGCCCTGATGGGGTACGGGCGGCGCCCCATGCTGCCGCCTCCCCAGGTCGCCCTGGACGAGGAGGCCGCGGCGGAGGGCTGGGGCGTGGCGCTGGACGTCACCGCGCTCAACGACGTCGTCGTGGAGAAGCTCGCCCGCGACCGGCAGGTGAGCCTCGGCGTCTACATCGGTGGCCGCCTCCTCGCCTCGTACTCGGCCGACGCGGTCATCATGGCCACGCCCACCGGCTCGACCGCCTACAGCTTCGCCGCAGGCGGTCCGGTGGTCTCACCGCGCATGGACGCCGTCCTCTTCACGCCCGTGGCGGCGCACATGACCTTCGACCGCACCGTGGTCGCCGCGGCCGACGAACCGATCGCCGTACGGGTCCTGCCGCACTCGGGCCAGGGCGCGGTGACCATCGACGGGCAGCTGCGCGGCGTGCTGGACGCCGGGGACTGGCTCGGGGCGTACGCGGCACCGCGCCGTCTGCGGGTCATCAGGCTCGGCCCGCACGACTTCTACGGGCGGCTGCGCACGCGCCTGCGCCTCACGGACGCGCCGGCCACGGCGGCCGACGGGGAGAGCGCGCCGCTCTTCCGACCGGACGGACCGGTCCCGCACGACCTGGCCCATCTCCATCTCTCCCCGGCGGACAGGGACGGGGCGGCCGGTCTCTGACCACGCCGGATTCCACCCGCTTCCCGCCGGGGAACCGGGGCCACGAGGCAGAAGTGCCGTACGACAAAGGAGTTCCCATGCCCAGCAGTGCCGATCTCCCCGCCTTCACCACCGTGACGGTTCCCGACACCGAACTGGCCTCGGCCGCGACCCAGTTGGTGCGTGACACGACCGACGACCTGATCTACCACCACTCCCGCCGCGTCTACCTCTTCGGCGGGCTCCAGGGACACAACGGCGGGCTGAGCTTCGACCCGGAGCTGCTCTACGTCGCAGCCATGTTCCACGATCTCGGGCTCAACGAGGAATTCCGCGGCAGCGGGCGCCGGTTCGAGGTGGACAGCGCCGACGAGGCACGGCGATTCCTGCAGAGCCGCGGTGTGCCCGAGGACAGCATCCGTCGCGTCTGGACGGCCATCGCACTCCACACGACGCCGGGAATCCCGTCGTTCATGGAGCCCGAGGTCGCACTGGTGACGGCCGGTGTGGAGTACGACGTACTGGGCATCGGGTACGACGACATCAGCGAAGCGGACCGTGCGGCGATCGTCGCCCTCCACCCCCGCCCCGACTTCAAGCGGCGCATCCTCAGGGCCTTCACCGAAGGCATCGAACCCAAGCCGGACACCACGTTCGGCAATGTGAAAGCCGATGTCCTGGAGCGTTACGCACCCGGGTTCGAGCGTGGCAACTTCGTGGACACCATCCTGGATTCCGCCTGGCCGGAGTGACGCGGACGAGCAGCCCCCATGACCTGGTGGAGACGGCGCCCGTCGATATAGTTGGCGCCTGCAGGAAAGTGACCGTGCAGAGGGGGCCGGTGCGGGACCAGCGAGCTCGGCCGCAGCGTCATCGCGCTCTTCGCACGGCTCACCATTCCGGTCACCGTTCCGGCCAAGTGGGCGTGCGCCCACCGCCGATGGCGCCGACGGGCACCTCGGTGACGCGGGCGGTCCGGCCGTCGAACGGCTCCGCACTCTCCGCCCGCCTCCTCCGCCACCCACGGAAAGGCCATGCGATGCCGGCCGTCCTCGTCCTGTTGCTCTCCGGAACCTGGCTGCTCTCCGGCGCCCTGGTCACCGGGACCGATCCGCTGATCGTCGCCGTGGGCCGAACCGCTGTGTGCTGCGCGGTGCTCACCGCCGTCGCCGCCTCCACCGCCGACGGCCGGGCCGACCTGCGCCGGGCCGCCGCCAGGCCGGGCACCGTATGGCTGCTGGGCCTGCTCGGATTCGCCGGGTACGCGGCAGGGACCCTCCTCGCCATCCCGCGCATCGGAACCTCGCTCACCAATCTCGTCGTCGCGCTGATGCCGTGCGCCTCGGTGGCGGTCGGCGCGATGTTCTTCGGCGAACGGTCCGGGCCGCGCAAGGTGGCGGGGGCGGCACTCGCCTGCGCGGCGGCGGCCGGATACGCGGCGCTCGGTGCGGACGCGGGCGATGCGGACGGGATGGGGCTGCTGCTGGTGGCCGCGGCGACCGTGGCCTTCGCCGTGTACGGGTTCCTGTACCGGAAGCGGCTGTCGGGGCTGCCACCGCTCGCCGTGCTGCCCGTGCTGCTCGCCGCCGCCACCTGTCTGCTGCTCCCGATGGCCCTGCCCGCGCTGATCGCCCATCCGCCGACACCCGCCGCGACCGGCGGCACAGTGGTGCTGGGCGCAGCCGTCTACGCGCCGGCCTACCTGGTGCAGCACCGGCTCATCCTGCTGCGCGGGCCGGTCTTCACGGCCGCCGTGCAACTGGCCGTTCCCTTCACCGTGCGGCTGGGCGACTGGGCGCTGGACACCGCGCCCGCGCCCTCTCCCGCAGAGCTGCTGCTCCTCGCTGTGTGCTGCGGGGGCATCGCGCTCGTCACCGTCCAGCCGCAGGCCCGACTCGCCGCCGCCGAATGACCGCGGGACAGTCGGGGCCGAAGCGGCTCAGGCCCCGGCCTGATCCCCGACCGTCGTCGCGCCGACCACCAGCGTGCACGGGTGGGCGTGCATCCCGGGAGCGTCGCGCCCGTCGGCCACCTGGGCCGCCGCGGCGGCGCCCAGCGCGGCCAACCCCATGTCGACGGTGGTGAGATGGCGGGTGCGCTGGCCGCTGATCACGTACTCCCAGTTGTCCACGCCGACCAGTGCGACATCGTCCGGGACCCGCCTTCCCGACTCCAGCAGGACCGACTCCACGCCGAGCGCGATCTGGTCGTTGCCGCAGAAGACGGCGTCGAACCGGGTGCCGGAATCGACCAGGCGGCGACAGGCGGTGACCCCCCAGGCCCGGCTCCAGTCGCCCCGGAGCGTGCCGGTCGCGGGGGAGAGCCCGGCCTCGGCGAGCGAAGACAGCAGCCCCTGCTCACGTCCCGTCGTGGCGGTGTCGGCCGCCTCGCCGGTGATGTGCGCGATGCGTCGCCTGCCCAGCGACAGCAGGTGCTCGCCCGCCAGCCGGCCGGCCATCCGGCTGTCGGGGACGTAGCAGGAGTCGCCCTCCAGGTCGGTGAGCCCGAACGCGTAGGCGACCGGAACGGAGAACTCGGCCGTGACGGACCGCATTTCGGACCGGAGGTCGTCGCCGAGCACCAGCAGTCCGTCGACGCGCCGGGCCTGCAGCCTGCGGACGCTGTCGGCCATCGAGTCCGGGTCGAAACTCGTGTCGTAGAGGAGGCAGGCCTGTTCCCGGCTGCCGAGGTGGGTGAACGCCCCGACCAATACCGGCTCGGTGAAGGCTCCCCGGGCATTTTGGGCGAGAATGCCGATCGTGCGGCTCCGCCCCAAGGCGAAGGACTGCGCCAGGGCGTTGGGGCGGAAGTCCAGCCTGCGCGCCGCCTCGGCTATGCGTGATCGCGTCGCCGTCGAGACCCGGCCGCCGCCGTTCAACGCCCTCGACGCCGTGGAGAGCGAAACTCCGGCGACCGCCGCGACATCGCTCAGTGTGACCCTGCCTCGTTCCGACATGGCATCAGCCTATCCATGATGCGCAACTGCTTGTGCGATTACGTCGGTTACTGTGCGAACCCTTGACAGGGTCTGTTTGCGAGACCAGTCTGTGCCGCGTTTGAGCAAGCGGTTGCGCAACGGCCCGGAGCCGCATCGGGCTCAGTCCGTCCACGTTCTCCGCAGAGATCCCGCGCAGCACCCCCGCGCCCGATGATCAGGGAGTTTCACGCCATGCGACATCGACCACGCAGACGCCTGTCCCGCGCGGCGGTGGCCTTCTCCACGCTGCTGGGCCTGCTGGCCTTCGGCCCGGCCGCCGCCTCCGCAGAGAGAGCCGGAGCCACCGCCACGCGCACCGACGAATCGGCAACCGCCGTGTTCGGGAAGACACTTGAGGCCCAGGGCGCCACCATCGACGCGTCTCCCGGCAGCGACGAGGCGAGCGCCAACGTCAAGACGTACGGCGACCGCGACTGCTGGGAGATCGGCCCCGGCCGCCCCAGCCAGTACCTGTACGTCACCGTGGACGCCCGCCTCAAGCACGAGGGGGCGAACCACGCGGCCGTCGACATCGACTACTTCGACGCGCCCGGAGCCAAGTTCGCGCTGGTCTACGATGCGGGCGCGAATCCGTGGAGCACCTCACGGATCGTGAAGACCACCGGCACCAACACCTGGAAGACCGCGCACTTCTACATCCCCGACGGGGCGTTCGCCGGCGGGCAGTACGGCCGGGACATGCGCATCGCCTCCTGGGCACAGGACATGGGATCCAGCGAGAAACCGGTCTGCTTCGCCCGCTACGCCTTCGCCCCGTCCCCGGTCGACACCGATGACGTAAAGATCGACGTGACCACCCCGGGCAACCTCTTCGACCCGGGCGCGCGGGCTACCTTCGGGGTCCTCTCCGCCCGCGACCGCACCGTGCCCTGGAGCGTCCGCGACTACCGGGGCCGCACCGTGCGGCAGGGCGCCGCAGCCATCGACCCGGCCACCCGGGAAGGCGCCGTCGATGCCGGTGAACTCCCGCTCGGCTACTACACATTGACGCTTCGGGGGACCGCCGCGGACGGTGCCCCGGTCGCCCGTGCGGCCGGCTTCGCGGTGCAGCACCCCGGCCCCGACCCGAAGCGCACCACCGACTCCTTCTTCGGCATCAACCACCACCACCGCTCCGCCCCCGGCGACGCCTGGGACGACAGCACCAGGCTCGCCGCCCGTGCCGGTGCCGACGCACTGCGCGTCGACTCCGTCTACTGGAGCAGCATCGAGCACCCCAAGGGCGAGTACCAATGGCCCGAGGCCAGCGAACGCGTCACCGCGGACTTCGGCGCACGCGGCCAGAAAGGCCTGATGCCGCTGGGCTTCGGCAACTCCGACTACGGCAACATCCCGAGCACCGACGAGGCGTACCAGGCATTCGGGAAGTACGCCGGACAGGTCGCGGAGAAGGCCGGCGGCCGGATCGAGTCGCTGGAGGTCTGGAACGAGTACTACGGCGGCTTCTCCAACGGCGTGTGCTCGCAGAGCGCGAAGTGCTACGCCAAGATGCTGGCCGCCGCGTACTCGGGGGTCAAGGCCGCCGACCCGAAGGTCACCGTGGTCGGCGCCTCGTCGTTCAAGGTGCCCCTGGACTGGTTCGAGGAGCTTTTCAAGCTCGGCGGGCTCAAGCACATGGACGCGATCTCCGTCCACCCCTACCGCGCCCCGGGCGACCCCGAGGGCGTCGAGCTCGACATCGCGGGCCTCAAGCGGCTGATGCGCCAGTACAACGACGGCAGGGAACTCCCGATCTGGATCACCGAGCAGGGCTGGACCTCCGCCGACCGGGACGGCATCGGAGTCAGCGAGCAGACCCAGGCACAGGCCACCGCACGCGCCCTGCTGGAGGCCAAGGCCGCAGGCGTCGCCCGCTACTACTGGTACGACCTGATCAACGACGGCAACGGGCCGAGCAACGGGGAACACAACTTCGGCCTGCTGCGCAAGACGGGCCCGGAGGCCAACGGGCTCAATCCGAAGCCCGCCTACCTCGCCTACTCCACCGTTGCCCGCGAACTGACCGAAGCGGCGTTCACCGGACGGCTGCGCACCGGCGACAGCGACCTGCACGCGTACACATTCAGGTCCGCGTCCGGCTCGCCCGGTGGCGGCTCGGTCACCACGGCCCTGTGGAGCAGTGACCGCACCGGCAAACCGGTCCGGGTGCGGACCGGAAAGCCGGTCACCGTGGTGGACATGCTCGGCTCGGAGCGGGTGCTGGAGCCGGTGAACGGCTGGGTGCACCTCACGGCCACCGGCGCCCCGGTCTATCTGCGGTCCGCGGTCGACAAGGTGGAGGAGTCACCGCTGCTTTCGCTGTCCGCACCGAAGGACATCGCGGCGGGCGCGGACGTTCCGGTGACCGCCACACTCGACAACCGTGCCACGGGCCACGGCGAGGGGGCATCGACACACAGGCGCACCGCGGTCTTCGAGATCGAGGGCCGGCGGGTCACCGTCTCGGCGGCGCCCGGCCGACGGGCCGGCGCCGTGCTGAAGGTCCCGGCGGGTGACACGCCCGGCAGCCGTGGCCTGGCCGCGGCGGTCACCCTTGACGGGAAGCGGGCCGGCGCGGTCGCGACCGGCACGGAGGTGGCGACGGAGCCGGTGACGGTCGACGTGTCCCCGGAGATGTCGGTGAAGGGCGCCGCCCGCACCGACCGGCTGGCGGTGAGCGTCACCAACCACTCGCCGGACGCGCCGGTCCGGGTGACCGGGATCGACTGGTCCTTCGGCGACCGCAGCGGAACCATCGCGGGCCGTCGCGCAGGAGACGGCGGTGCGGTCCCGCCGCTCGCCACCCGCACCTTCCGCGCCGCCGTCGACGGAGCCTCCCCCTACGCCGTCCAGCCCGTCGGGGTGACCGCGAGATTCGCGGACGGACGCACCGCACACGACAGCGACTCCTTCGGCTTCAGCCCGATCGCCAGGGCCACCCCGCACCTGGTGGACGGCAAGCTCACCGGTCTGGGGAACGCCCCGAAGGTGGACCTCTCCGAAGTCGGCTCGTACAACGGCATCGAACCCTCCGTCGCCGACGGTGACATGTGGGCGACCTGGGACGACAAGAACCTCTACGTATCCGCGGTCGTCCGGGAGAAGAACCACCGGGCGGCGCAGAAGGTGGCCTGGCTGCCCGCCGGCGACAGCATCGGCATCGGGGTCCAGCCGGGCAAACCCGGTGAGGGGCTGGGGAGTTGGGGCGCCGATTGGTACATGCTCTACGCAGGTGACACCGTGACGGAGGGGCCGGGTGTCTTCGTCGAATCCCTGCCGAAGGACTACCCGGTGGGATCCGTGGAAGGTGCCGATGTCCGGGTGGCCCGCGACGAGGAGGCCGGGACGACGACCTACCTGGTCGCCGTGCCGTGGAATCGGATCGCCCCGCTGTCGCCCGAGGACCCCTCGTTCTCGCTGACCCTGACCGTCAACAAGAACGACGGTGTGCAACGGGACAACTACCGCTCGCTCGGTCTGGACGGATGGCAGACCTGGGGCGACGGGCTCAACAACTGGAAGCTGGTGCGCTACCAGCAGGTACAGCTGACCCGCTGACCTGCCCCGGCCGGTGGGCGCCGCGGCCTGCGACGCCCACCGGCCGTCGTTCCCGACCACCGGCACGTCGAATCAACAGCGAGAGGGCGAAACCACCATGACCAACACCTCCATCGGCACGGGCGATGCGGCCGGCTCCCGGCGCCGCGACCGGGCACGCCCACGACGGCGCTCACCCTTTGCCCGCGTGCCGGCTCTCGCTCTCGCGCCGGCCCTCGCACTGACCCTGATCGTGGCCCTCCCCCCGTCCGCCCCCGCCGCGACGCACACCCTGTCGGTCACCTCGCCGAGCCTGATCTTCCAACGGGGCCAGGGCGCCGTGGAGTTCGGCTCCTCGGCGGCCTCGGTCTCCTGGACGGTCACCGATGAGCAGGGCACCCGGGTGCGCGGCGGCACCAGCTGGCTCTCCGGCGGTAAGGCCACGATCCCCGTCGCCGACCTCGCCCCCGGCTACTTCGAACTCGCCCTGCACGCGGGCTCCTCCACCGACCCGACCGACCTGCGCACCTCGTTCGCCGTCATCGAACCGGTGCCGGACAGTGTGATCGCCCCGGCCTCGCCGTTCGGCGCCGCCGTGCACATCGGACGCGCCGGCTGGGGCCTCGATGTGCTGGACGAGGCACGGAAGACAGGCATCGCGCACATCCGCGAGGACGCCTGGTGGGACCGGTTCGAGACCGCGAAGGGCAGTTACACCTTCCCGGCCGTCTTCGCCACCGAAATGGCCCGCGCCCGCGCGCTGGGCATCACCCCGCTGATCATCGCGAACGGCGCCAACGCCCTGTACGACAAAGGTCGTACGCCGAGCAGCCCCGAAGGTATCGCGGCCTTCGGGAAGTTTGCCGCGGCGGTGCTGAAACAGTACGACCAGAGCAACGTCGAGGTGCTCAACGAGTACAACGGCGGCACCTTCAACAACAGCGCCTGCGGGACGAGCGCCGCCTGCTACCTGGAGGTGCTCAAAGGGGTCCACCAGGCCGTGAAGGCCGCGGACCCGGGCGCCTCGGTCGTCGGCCCGGCCACCATCGGCATCGGCAACTGCGTGCGCGCAGACGGCACCAAGTGCTTCGCACCGGACCTGATCGACCGCGGTGGACTGAAGGCGATGGACGCCTACAGTGTCCACCCCTACCACTACCCGGGCGGACCGGAGTGGCTGGGCAGCTCCGGCGACACCATCGCCGGCCTGCGGCAGCGGATCCGCGCAGCCAACGACGGCAAGGACAAGCCGATCATTCTCAGCGAGATGGGCTGGCCCACCGACACCGGTCACGGCACCACCGAGCGCCAGCAGGCCGACAACCTGATCCGGCTCTACGCCATCGGCCTGGGCAATGGTGTGACCCGGGTCTACTGGTACGACCTGGTCGACGACGGCAGCGACCCCGCCAACAAGGAACAGAACTTCGGCATGCTGCGGCAGCCCGTGACCGCCACCACCGCGAACCCGGTCTCGGTCACCGCCAACGCGCCCAAACCGGCCGCGGTCGCCCAGGCCGTGGTGGCCCGGATGCTCGGCGGCAAGACGTACGAGGGGAACGACGGCCTGACCGCACCGGCCTACTCCGTCCGCTTCACCGGCGGCGGCACGACCCGCGTGGTGTGGGCCACCACCGCCCGCAACCTCACGGTGTCGGCGACCGGCCCGGTCGCTCTGGTCGACTCCTGGGGCCGACGCTCCGTCAGGCAGCCGACGGACGGCCGCTTCACTCTGGAGGCCGGTCCGTCACCGGTGTTCGTCGAGGGCCCTGTCACCGGCGTCGCAGCGGCAACGCCGTAGCGAGGCCGGTCGGAAAACGGGTGGACGGGCGAGTGCCGGGCACGCTGTGATGGCCGGTACTCGCCCGCCGTACGGAGCGGGCCGGAGGCAGGGGCCGGTTCTTGACCGTCGAGCGACCGGTGGACGTCCGCCCCGCTATCGATACCGCACTCGTCGAACGCCTGGTCGATACCCAGTTCCCCCAGTGGGCGGAACTGCCGCTGAAGCTGCTCGACCCGGCCGGCTCGGACCATGTGATCCACCGGCTCGGCGAGGAACTGTCCGTCCGGCTGCCCCGCCATTCGGGGGCCGCCGGGCAGGCCCGGAAGGAATCCGAGTGGCTGCCCCGCCTCGCCCCGGGCCTGCCGCTGGCCGTCCCGGTGCCGATGGGGGTGGGGGAGCCGGACTTCGGCTACCCGTGGCCCTGGGCGGTGTCCCGCTGGCTGGACGGCGAGGTGGCGACCGTCGAGGGCCTGGCGGACTCGGCGGACGCCGCCGTCGAGCTGGCGGGGTTCCTGGCGGCCCTGCAGCGCGCCGCGCCCGGTGAGGACCACGAGGGCCTGACCGTGCGGTCACTGGCCGACCGGGACCACGCGACGCGGGCCGCCATCGCGGAGGTCGACGGCACGTTCGACGCGGCGGCCATGACCGGGCTGTGGGACGCGGCGCTCGGGGCGCCCGGATGGGCCCGCCCCCCGGTCTGGTTCCACGGCGACCTGCACACCGGCAATCTGCTGACCACCGCAGGCCGCCTCAGCGCGGTCATCGACTTCGGCGAACTCGGCATCGGCGACCCGGCCTGCGATCTGACCATCGCGTTCACCCTGATGTCCGCCGACAGCCGGGCGGTCTTCCGCGAGGCGCTGGGCGTGGACGAGGCCACCTGGACCAGGGGGCGGGGCTGGGCGCTGGCCACCGGCCTGAACGCCTACACCTCGTACGCCGCAGGCAACCCCCGGGTGGCCAGCCCAGGCTGTGACGCTCAAGCCGTGCTCGCCAGTCAATCCCGGCGACCGGG